>JABLYA010000004.1 GCA_013177855.1 Ignavibacteria bacterium | reverse complement strand
CAAAGGCTTCTCTATTTATTTAGTGAGAGAATAAATCCTACTCTTGCAAGCCACAGGAGTAGGTCGGGAGCTTTTAATTGAAAAAAGATAAAGGAGTAAAAAACAAACAATGAAACTAACTAAATTTCCACATTATAAATTTTCTTACAGCAATTCATCAAGAAGGCTTATGATTTCTATTACTGAATTATGGGATTTTGAAAATCATAAGCCTAAATATCCAATAATAGGATATAGAGAAGACACTTCTCACACTGGACTTGATTATTATGATGTAATTAATAAAGAAGATTATTGCGGAGTATTATTTGATACTTCAGAAGGAGAAGTTTGGTGTCATATTCCAATTAAGGAGATTGAACAATATGAAAAAAAAACAAGAGAATTGTTATAGAAATTATCGCAAAAAGAAATGAAAAACTCACATACACATCAGAAGGTATAAGTGGTCAGGTATGGTTTCCTTTGTATCCAAATCCTGATGCACTTGAACCTTATGATAGAATAACTGATGCTGTAATGGACATTAATTTTGAAAATAACAAAGTTAGTTCTATAACATATCATTTTGATTTGGAGACTTATACTTATGGTAGACTTGTCACTAAAATCTTTTGCTATGAGATAAAAAGAGAAGATATAAAAGGCGTTTACTTCAAAAATAATTACAGAACTATCTTAGAGTTAAAATATAATCAATGTGAAGAAATAGATTTGTTAATTAATCTATTTGATGTTAATATTCTTAAGTAAAAACTTTGAAAGGAGAAAAACTATGTTTGAAAATAATAATTCCGTTTTTAATGAACCTAAATTAATTAGAAAGTTCATCATAAAGTTCTTGTTTTTACTGTTAAAACTAGTTTCTAATAATAAGAGTTATAATGTTGAATATGATTTGAAATCTAAAGCTAAAATATTAAAACTAACTAAGAATATTGAACTACATGAATATATAAACAGAACAATAGATAAAATAGGCAATTATAGAATTACTGATAAAAATGGCTATCCTACAGATGAATTTTTGTTGTATTTATGTGATTGGGAACCGAATAAAGATTTGTCTTTTATAGGGCTGTTAAAATTGATAAGAGATGAAGCTTGGTGGTGTCCCGAATGGGGATTTATTATAAGAAAAGTTAAAGCCGCTGATAAGGAAGATTATCCAACGATAGATGGTAAATATATACTTGAGCTTCATACTGGTGGTTGGAGTGGTAACGAATTAATAGTAGATTCTATAATGAACAATGTTGACTTATCACATATTGAGTTAAAATTCTATAAGTATATAACTGGTGGTCATTATTATTTTGCTGTTAACAAAAGATGGGATAAAGAGATTAAAAAGTTAGTTGAATAAAAGAAATAAGCTAAAAATATTATGAGGTGAAAAATGATAACCATAAAAGCTTTTTATAAAAACAAGAAGGGAATGTATTCTAATCCTACTGGTAGAAAGAAGTTTTACTACAAAGTAGGTGAAACATATCAAGTAAATAGAGATGAAGTAGAAATATGTTTTTATGGATTTCATGCTTCAGCTAATTGTGATATTAGTGAAACCTTGTTTTATTATGACGTTGGGCATAATACAGTATATTGTTTGGTAGATATTAATGTAATTGAAACTTCAAAAGATAAAGTTGTAGGTGACAAAATAACTATTTTGAGAGAACTAACTTATGACGAGTGTGTAGAATACGATAAAACTGGTGAATGGTGTTTTTATGCTGGACTTTATGGTTTAATAGAACCTTCTAAGCTTGAAGATGCTATAATAAAACTTGACAAAGATGGTTCCTTGTGTTATAAGTTTGCTAGAAGTGTAAAAGGTGCTAATAAAGAAAAACTCACAAATGCAGTTATTAAGAAGGACAAAACTGGCGATGTGTGTTTTGAGCTTGCGGGTGTAGAAGGAGTAGATAGAATAAAATTACTAACTGTAGGATTTAAGAAACTTTTGAAAAATAAGTCAAGTAAGACTACTATTATCTCTATAAATGGTAATGAGTTCAAAGAAGTATTAAAGCAATTAAAACAAGGAAAAACTAATAAAAGGAGTATGAAATGATTAATGAATTTAAAGAATATCAAGATTTACTAGCAGAGATTGTAGCTGCTAATGATAATGATAAGTTACAGGAAGAATTTGATTTAGTAAAAAACAATGCAGTTAATCGTGCAATTAATATTGCTAAAATGTTAGATGCGAAATTTATTGACAAGCATATTGAAATGATAAAGGAAAAGATTGAAGAATTAAGTCAAGAAATGAGTAAACTTGAAAACACCAAGAAGTTCTTCAAAAATCAGTTAGCTAGGTTTGTAAGTATATATGCTGGTAGGTTTATGGAAATAGAGGTAAATGGGCTTAAAAAATATGTAGTAGTTAGTAAGTCTGTTAGAAGAAAAGTAAAAGAAGAATATATTGATTTGTTGAGAGAAGAAGGAAATGTTGGTAATTATACAATTAAATTAACAGCAGATGAATTTAGAAAAGTAATAGAAGTATTTCCTGAATTAAAAGAAAAAGCTAATTACAACGTAGGAGTTGAAGAGCTTGCTAAAAATAATAAAGAAGAGGCTATAGAAACTATTGAAGAACCTACTGTTAAAATTGTTAAAACTAAACCTAAAAATATTGATAATGAAGATATTAATTTATAAATTTGGTTGTAAATATTTATCATAAACAAATTACGGAGTTAAAAATGAAAGTAATGTGTTCCGCAGTAATGCCTCAAGCAGGTAAATATACAATAAAAGAGTTAACAGCAGAAGAATTTGGTGAATTATTAAAAAAACATGCTAATGGTGGTGTTGAATATCATATTGGATTTGAAAATACAGCGTCATTAATAGAAAGAATTACAGGATTACAGATACCAGGGGTTAATAAACAGAGAGTAAGATTTAAAGAACCTAAAGATGAAGCTTTGGTGGTTACATTAAAAGAAGACTTTTATGATAAACATAAAAAACATATAAAGAAAAAATATTTGAAACCAGAAAATTGTAACTTTTGGCATGTAACATATACCTCCACTAACTAAGTGGAGGTATTTTTTTATGGGTATACCCAAAAGTATTGCTAATAATTTTAATAGATTTGAAATTACTGGAGATCATAATATTTTGGTTTTAAGTGATATACATATTCCTTATCACTCTGAACAAGCATTGGAGATTGCTGTTAACAGCGGTAAGAGGAAGAAAATAGATACTGTAATACTTAATGGAGATATAATTGACTGTTATGCAGTATCAAGATGGGAAAGAGACCCAGATAAAAGATTTTTAAGAGATGAAATAATGTTAACAAGAGAGTTTATACATTATCTTAGACAAAAATTTAAAAGCGCAGATATAATATTTAAGTATGGTAACCATGAAGAAAGGTATATTAAATATCTTTATAAAAAGGCTCCAGAACTATTTGGTATATCCGAGATGCAGTTAAAGTCTTTATTACATTTAGACAAATATGGAGTAACTACGTTAGAAAATAAAGAACCTATTAAAGTAAATGAGTTATTTATTTTACATGGTCATGAATATTTTGCAACCTACAATATTGTATCTCCTGCTCGTTCAATTTATAATAAAACTAAAAAGAACACTTTAATAGGACATTATCATCAACCATCTACTTATAGTGAACCTAATTTAGATGGTCATTACATAACCTGTTGGAGCAGTGGATGTTTGAGTAATTTATATCCTGCTTATATGCCATTAAATAAATGGAGTTGGGGATTTGTAGAGTTAGAAACTTATGGACAAAAAGAGTTTAATGTTTTTAACTATCGTATAATCAATAATAAAGTTTATAGGGTTTAATATGTTAAAGTTTGAGAAAGTAGAAGAGAGGTTAATAAAGAAAAAAACTATTTGGAAAGGAGAGAGAGATAGATGGCTAATATATGGTAAAAAATGCGAAACTTATTTTTATAACGATGTAGATGGTACCAAAACGATATTTACATCAGAACAATTAAAAAAAATACAACAGAAATGGGATATACCTGTAAGTATTAATAAAATATATCCTACTGTTAGGCAACAGATTAGTATTCTTTCTAGAACTAAACCTTCTTTTCAAATAGTTTCTTTTGATGAAAAGGCTAAAAAAGAAGTACCTATAAATGAAAATCAAACAGTTGCTGTTAATATATCTACTCTTGTTGATAAAATAGTAAAACATATTTTATATAACAGTCAAGCCGAGCTTGAAGAGGAAGAAATTATTAGAGATGTATTAGTTTATGGTATGGGTATTGCTGGAATAGTAGAATTACCTGAAAGGAAGTTAGGTACATTAGGATTAAAATATAAACGTATTCCTCTTGATAGTATTATACTTGATCCCGATACATTTGAAAGAGACTTATCAGATTTAAGTGGTTATTTTATTGAAAAAGAAATATCATTAGAACAAGCTAAGAGAATTTACGACCCATTGATTAAAGCTATTAACGAAAAGTATAAAGCAGGAGTAAAATGGGAAGATTTTCAAAAATATACTAGTGGTATTGAAGGAAGTCAAAAGTTAACAGCAACTCTTGATGAAAAAGTCTATGTATGTGAATATTTTGACAAAGTATATACTAATATGTACTTTGTAGAGAATATAGACACAGGAGATATACAAAGAGTATTTTTAGAGAATTTAGAAGATTGGCAAAAAGAAATTATAGAGAAAAATGCTATTGATATGGAATTGAATACTTTTGTAAGAAGAAAACTTATGATAGGAGATTATTTAGTATTAGAGCAAATACTCCCTATAACTGATTTCTCTATACAAGCTAAATTTTTTGAATGGGGAGGTAAACCGTATAAGTCTTATGGTATGGTTCACTTTCTTAGAGATATGCAAGATGCATTCACCAAGACTATTCAAAATGCAATAGTAAATGGAATGTTAACTAATAATGCTGGATGGACAGCTCCCAAAGGCAGTATATCTCCAGAAGATAAACAGAAATGGGAAAACTTTGGAAGTTATCCTGGGGTAATAAAGGAATTTATACCTCAAGTTGTAGAAGGAGTGCTGTTAAAACCTGAAAGAGATCAAATATCTAATTTGAGTAACTTCTATCCATTTTTAATGGATACAATTCTTAAAGGAATGGATGAAATAAGTGGTATTAATAACATTTTGAGAGGTGAACCAAGTCCTCAAATAGAAGTATTTTCTACATTAAAGAAACTGGAAGAAATAGCTTCATATAGATTAGAAAGTTTGCTCAATAATATTGTAGTACCTAATAATAAACTTGGTAATGTTTTAGTTGAATATATTATTGCTTATTTAACACCAGAAGATACGTTGGTATTTGCTGATCCAAGAACAAGAGATGGAATAATTTATTTTCAAGCTACCAGGGAATGGTTAAAAGATTTTAAATTAGCTAAATATTATGTTATTTCTATACCTGGTGAAGGATTACCTACAAAGAGACTAAGCCAAGCAAGTGAATTATTCAAAATTAGTCAAAATACATCTGATCCTTATATGCGTAATGCATTTATGAAGAAAGCCTTTGAGTTAAGTGATATAGGTGATTTTGATGATTTAATGCAAGAAATAGATTTTGCTAAACAGTTAGAAGGACAAGTACAACAATTACGGGAAATGGTAAATAGACTAAAGGAAATAAATAAACAGTTAGAAAATAGAATTATAAGAGCAGAAATTGACAATAAGGTGCTGTTAAATATGTTGAAACAAAGTAAAGAAGAGGAAGAAACCGAAAATCCAGCTACTAATATAACTTCACTTGAAAAACTTTACGGAGGAAACACTACTCAAAGTATTATTAATACAGAAACTTGACAAATAATCAAACAATAATTAAATTAGGAGTAGAGCTATGATAGTTGATAATATGTCCACAATTCCCGAAGGGAATGTTCCTTCAGATACTGGTAATCAGGAACCAGACATTATGTCAGTTTTTGATGTACCAGCGGAGGGACAGCAACCGTTAGGGGATCAAGGGATCGAAAGTTCTTTGACTATAAATACTGACGATACTTCTGCTGCTCAAGCAAGTTTAACAGCAGAAGAAATTGATCCTAGATTTGCTAACCTGCCGAAAGCAGAAGCACTTCTAAGGACATACCAATCTCGTTATGATAAACTTTATAGCGAACATCAAAAGATAGCAGCAGAAATAGAAGAATATCGTCAGTATAAACAGTTAATTGATCAGCTTCTTACTGATGATGAAGTATTGGAAGCGTTTGTTTATAAACGTAAACCAGATTTAGTTAAAGAAAGAGATATTACAGAAATTATTAAAGCTAAAATGCGAGAAGAATTTGGTGATTATAAACCAACCAGAGAAGAAGCTGAGGAAGACCCTGGCGGTAAAGCTTGGCTATATTACAAGCGTTTAGATGAATTGTATAACGAATACAGGAACAAAAGTAGTAAGGCTCAATCTTTTGAAGAAATATTAAAAAGAAAAGCTGAAGAAGAAGCTCGAAGAGAAAAAATAGTTCAAGAAGAAATCAATAAAGTTAAACAGGCAATGCGATGGACAGATGAACAATTAATAGCATTTAGAGATTGGGCTGCTAAATTGACACCATTGGATTTAGCCAAAATTTATAATTACGCTGTTAGAACATTTAGGGTACCTCAAGCTTCAGGAATATCTGGTTCTACATCACCAAGTTCAACTCCAAGAGAAGAATTTTTAAGATCATTAAAGACAAGATAATAAATTATAGGAGTTTACTATGGGTGATTTATATAAGGCTAATCCAAGTCAATTTGGTGGTTTTACTCTTCCATATCCTGGAAGTAGTTCTGCTGGATATTATCAGCAATCATTAAACCTTCCTTATACTTTAGGAAGAAGTATACTTGCCACTATTCCCGAATATCAACGTAACCCTTTTCAGTTCGAAAAGGATATGGCGGTGACAGTAATTGCTGAAGGTCGTGCAAATATGATGAGAATAATACTTGAGCAATTAGAAAGAGGTGATGGTTTTACAGTTAATGATGTAAGATATAGGTTTCCTGTTGAAGTTGAACCTAATCAGAGAATTTATTTAGCCCCTCAAGTAGTTGCTGCTGTTAACAGCAAAGGAATTACTAAAATTAAAATCGAAAGTAATAAAAACAAAATTGCAACAGCTCATCCAGATGGAAATGTTAAACAGGTTGGTGATATTGCTAGACTAGAAGTAGGACAATTTATTCTATTAATGTTTTCATGGGTAGAACCTAGAAGAACAGCTGCTGTTAGTGGTTTTTCTTGTGTATATTATAATCCTGCTGCACATCCATCTGCACCAGTTCCTGAAATTGCTAAGATTGTAGATATTGATTATGAAGCTGGTACAATTACAGTACTTAGGCATTGGGCTGGTGATAGAAGAGGTTCGTTTACATATTCAAATGCTAAAGTTCCTGGTTTTGAAGTAATTGCTTCTGGTACAGCTACCTGGGGTGTCTCAAATGTAAAGGTTCCACAAAAATTTGCGTTTATTATTCCAATGGCTAAAGCAATGAAAGAAGATGAGATTGATGCTAAAATTAGGACTTATACTGGTACATGGGCAGATGGAATTTTACAAAGAAATTTATTTGCATTTGGTTCTCAGAACTTTGCCGAAGTTGTCAGTAAGAACTTAGGACTTCCATCTCCAATGGCTAGAACAAGAGAACAGGCTATTAAAGATTTCTTTGATACTTGGGAAAAAACTGCAATATTTGGTGAAGCTTCAGAATATTTTGATCCAGAGACTGGCTATTGGATAGGTACAACTGATGGAGTATTGGCTAAAATACCTAAATCACATTACATTGCTATCAAAGGTATTGATTGGTCACAAGGATTTAATGCTGGTAACTATAATTCATTTGGAACATTTAATGTCTACGTATTTAACAAATTCTTACAAGGAAAAGCCTATTATGGTTCACAAACAAAGACATTAGTATGTGGTGCTGATTTCTATACATCATTTGTAACTATGATTAACTTTATGACACAAAATGTTCCTGATATCAAGAGTGATTGGAGAGTTACTGGTAAATCTTTCACTACTTCTGATGGACTGACTGTTAATGTAATTCCTTCTGATGCTATGACACTTAATGGAATGAGAAACATGGCTATACTATATGATCCTCAATATTTCAAACCAGTTAAATTAAATAATTATCCTACTATGGATTTAATTACAGTTAACAACGAAAACCCACTTAAAATGAATGGATTTGTTCATGGTGTTAAAGGGTTTATTGATCTTAATCCTGATGCACATTGGGTATTTACAGTAGTTGATAAGGTATTGCCAGATGGAACTGATAATTCTTCGTTGTATAATAGTATTGACCCATTAGGACAACCATTAGAATAAGGAGTTGAGATATGATTACAAAACTTATTAGAGTAGCAACAGAAAAGCTTACTAGTGTTGAAGACGATTTACTAGTATATCAAGGTGGTACAGTAGCAAGCGCTATTAATGCTACAAGTACTTACTTACCATGTGGTATGAATAAGCCATTGACAGTTATTATAGCACCTGTAGTTGATAGTGATGCTGATAATTCTAAATTGGCAGGTTGGCAGGTAAGTAGTTTAGAAACTTTAAGCGAAGTTTCTAACTTACCAGCATGGGCTGCAAGTACTGCTTACAAACTAGATCAAATTGTGTCAAATAATGATAAAGCCTATATATGTGTTAAAGCTCATACTAGTGGTTCTTCTTTTGATCCCACTAAATGGAAAGAATTAAGAGAAAAAACATTTCTTAAAATTAATCATCAAGCTGCTGGTGCTGGTAAATTAGTTAAGGTTGCGTACTTGATATTAGGGTACGATCTCGGGTAACCATATACCAAAGGGAGGGATAAACCCTCCCTGTTTTATTATATAACAGAGGAGTGTCTATGAAGGTTAAAGATTTAGATAAATCTTTATCGCTTAAACTAGGTGATCCAGTAGATAACTGTTCTGATGGTAAGATATTTTCATGGCAAGATAGGTTAGGATATTTACGCAGAGCTTATAGTAGACTAAGACGTAATTTGAAATGGTTAATGCGTAGTTATGCACCTAAATTTGCTAAATCACTGGATTACATTGAAGTAGATAATGTTAACAGCACTGGACAGAATATTAAAGTAGTAATTAATGATAAAGAAGTTATTCTAACTAATGTATATGAATTATATGCTACCATAGAAATAGGTGGAGAGAAAGTAATAACTAACTGTAAATATGTTAATCCAGAAAGTTTTTTGTCTATCAAGTATGGTAAGAATATTAACTATAAACCAGTAGTAAACAGTGAAGAACAAAACGTATTTTTTACAATATTTAGCAACTCTATTTATCTACTTCCAGAAGGTGGTAATTTCAGTTATGAAAGATTAGAAATAATACTAGAACAAGATACAGTTTTATTTAGTGACCCTGAAGAAGAAGTAAATATTCCCAATGATTATGTGGATATGTTTATTGAGTATGCTGCTAACGAAGGAATGCAAGACTTAGGTAGAAGTGATAAATTCCAGTTATATACTGTTGATATGAATAATCAATTAGCTTCTGCTAAGGCATTTGCTGATTTACTTGAAACTAAAGAAGGAAGTAATATAAATGACAGATAAGGAGTTAATAGCAGAAATAGCAATAAAATGTAATGATCCACAGTTTAAAGATTTTCCTGAAAATATTTATGTTAGAGAACTATTAAGAGCTAAAAGGAAAATAGCATTAAAATATAGAGTAGCTACAAGATTATATACTTTCACTAAAAACAATGAAGAAAATGATAACGAAGATATTAGATTAAATATTCCAGGTTTCTTAGGAGAATATAGAGTTAAAGTAAATAAAGCTGAGTATCATAGATCAGAAGATAATGAAAAACTTTCTGATTTAACATACAAATTAGAAATATTAGATGGAGATATAATATTTAACTACTATCCTAGAAATAAAAATGATTTAATTAAAATCTATTATACTGCTACTTTTGATAATGAAGAAAACGAAAATATTCAACCTATACTACCACCTGAATTTGAAGAAGAAGTTATTAATTACACAGTATTAGAAATAGCTAAGTTAGGTTTAGCTAAATTTTCTGATCCCAAGTCTGAAGGTTTCTTAAAGTATTCTAATTTAATTAAACTATATGGAGATACAAGATTAAAATCTGAGTTATTGAAAAATACTCAAGGTGAGTTTATAGTAATAAGTCCAAGAAGTGTAATATGAGAATACAAGTAAAAGACATAGTAGATTATATACAGTCAATTGGAAACTATAATGAAGATGTTATAACTGATGCTATTAACTATGTTTATGATAGACTAAATCTTTATAAAACAGATTTCATGGAATGGAAAAGATTTGTAGATTATAATGGAAACACAGTAGAACCATATCAAAAAGCAAGTTTAGATGATTTAATTAATTATGTGAATAGATTATCTAGATATAAATTGGAAAACTTTAGTTTAGATAAATATCCACTACTACTACTAAAAATAGCTATGTTAATAGCATCACAAAAAGTAGTTGATTTAGTAGGAGAAGAGTATTATAAGTTTGAAAGTTTAATTAGTGAATTGTATATTGAAGTAAACTTAAATGTAGTTAATGATATTGGTGAATTACAATTACAGAATTTTGATAAATATGATATTCAAAAAAGTATAAGTTTTAATTACTTTTATCAATCTCAAAAACCTGTAACTGTTAATTGTAAACTAAATTGGAACTTATTAAATGATTTTAAAAACGTAAATCATACTAGGAGTATAGATATGTTATTCGATATAACATCTATAAGTGATTATTCGAAATTATTATATCTTGATTTAGATGTAGAATGTATTGATTATACTGGTAATGTATTAAGTGTATATAATGAGTTAAGTGATTATATTAGTGTATCAAAAGATATAAGAACTATTGAAGAAACAGTAAGTAGTAATTTGGAAACCGATTTAGATGGTCAAACAAGTAATTATAATCCGACTATTTAACTGGAGGAAGTATGAACCCATATTTTAGAGTTGAAGTAGAAACTAAAAAAGGAATTCAATCTTATGCTCAATCTATATTAGACGTGCAATTAACTACTGAGTTAAAAGATATTAATGGAAATGTAAAGTACACTATAAGTAAGGGTATAGATAGTTTTGTATCTAATTTTGTTAAGGTACTAGGATATTTATTTGGAATAGTAGATAGTGGAAGTTTAAAAGAAACTAATGGAGATGTTACTGCTTTAGATGTTGGATATTTAACAGCAGTTGAAAGTTCTATAGCTTCTAGTGTTTCTAATTTTGGAATTCATTTTGGAGACACTACAGGTAGTTCTTCTGGATTAGTTATTAATGGTTCGATTAATTTTGATAGAGTTTTATCTTCTGATTATAGTTTAAACAAAAGATTTAGTACATCTTCTGTATTATATAGTAATACTGTAGTTTCTTTACAAGACCCTTCCACATTGATTATAACTCGAACATTAATTAATGATAATACCAGTCAATCTGTTTATGTAAACGAAATAGGTTTAGTAGGTAAATATGTTACAAACGAAACATCGTATGTACTACTTGCAAGAGACTTTATTGTAAACTCAGTAGGTGAAAAGATAGAAGTACCTCCAAACTACTTACTAACTGTTAAATATGAAATTAAAGCTAAATCTAATAACAGTTATACAAATAACTTTATATCGATTTTATATGGACTGTTAACGGCAAATAATAATGTAACCTTAAAGGCTGTAAATGGTAGTAATGTTACTTTGAATTTATCTTCTGATATATTTAATAAAGTAGATTTAAATTCTGGTGCTAATAGTAAGACTGAAGGTATAGTTCTTAATGGTAGACAGTCTGGAACACAATTCTTAGTTACTCCTGTTAGTTATTCATTACCTAATCCATTAATAGATACTAATTTAAGTTATTACGCCACTACTAACCTAAATAGTGATTTAAGTACTAAAGTAGGTATATCAAGAATATTTGAAAATCTTAATACAAGTAGTGTAATTTATGCTGTTAATGGTCTTGGAGTTATAGGTACTGTAGGGGTTTCAAATAAAGTGTTAATAGTAGGTGCACAATTAAGTGGAGATTTTATTGGAGGTACACTTGCTATTAAACCATTACAGTTGGCTAAAATATCTTTCTATTTTAACTTTCCAGCTGTAAGAGATAAATTAACTTCTTCAAGTACTATTTGAAGGTGATTTATGTTTGGATTACCAGTAGTACACGTACCAATATTTATTGAAGGCGTTGAGGCTTATATAATAGCAATAGATTTTAATTTACTTAACTTAAAATCTGTTAGTTCAGTGATTGCTATTAACGAAGCTACAAGTTTAGTGAAAACAATTACTACAGAGACTTCTCTAGAGGATATGACCAAAAGTATAAATAGTACAGAGATAGAATTTGCTTTTTATAATTCAGGAGATGCTATATATCTCTTTTTTAATAAAACTATATTCCCATATAATCAAAATACTAAGTTCATATTAACAGGAATACGTAGTGCAATACCTATTACAAGTAAAGATGACTATTTAGATATACCAGAAGAATACTTAGAATTGTTTATCTATTATGTTAATAAATATGTTAATCTACTTTCTAACAGAAGAGTAAATCCAGATATAGACCTTGCTATTAACAATTTAGAATATAAATTGAGGGAGAATAAACAATGATTTTTATTTCTGATACTAATTTACATGAGAATTTAAATGTTAATACGATAGATTTTATAGACTATACTCAATTTGCTGTATTGGAAACTGCTAATGAAAAACATGAAGGGACGCTCAAGTTAGCGGATCCAGGCGGTAATTGTGTAATATTTCCACCTGGATTTAGGTTAATAGCAGCTGTAACTAAATTACAGTTGTTAAATGGAGCTATAGTTTGTTATTGAGGTTAATATGAGTTTGTTTTTTAGAACATTTTTTTATGATATAAAGACATTTAATATTTTAAGATATCTAAAACTAGAAAGATATTGGTCACAGTTAAATCGTAAATGGGCACAATACTAGGAGTGTGATATGGGTATTAACACAAGTAAAGATTTAACTAATAAAACTCCTTCTAATAGTTATAAAGATTTAGTTCATTTTGGTAATAATAATCAAGGATTATCTGATAGTACATTAGTTAGACTATCAGATGGGAGAGGTAATGAACTACCAATTCTAATAAGAAAAGATAAAGTAGTAGTAAAACCTACAGATAGCAATGGAGATATATTAGTTATAGAAGATTTGTCAGGTAATACACTGCTTACAGTTGATGCTGTTAACAAAAGAATTACAGCAGGTACTGGAGTAAAGTTTGTAGGTGATGGTAGTTTACTTAGTGGAATTACAGGGGCTACTGGAGGAGTTTCTAATACTGGTTCTACCAATATTGTAGCTGATAGTGATGCTAATGGTAGCGGAGATATTACATTCTCTATTGGATCAACTGAAATAGCTAGAATAGTTAATAATGGAAGTGGAACTGGTGGAGGTTGGTTAATAAAATCGTTAACAGTATTACCTACACCTGCTGGTAATGATTTTGTACTGGGTAATAAATCTAAAACACCTACTGTTAAAACAGCTGATAGCGAAAAGAGAATACAACTTATTGAAGACAATAATTCTGGCGATGTTAGTGGTTATTGGTTTGATGGAGTTGATGATTATGTGCAAGTTGCAGACAATGATAATCTGGATTTTGGAACAGGCAACTTTAGCTTAGAAGTCTATTTTAAGACAGGCGTAAATATTCCTTCGGGGAGTTTGGTATTGTTGGATAAAAGTGATTATTTTAACAATGGATATTCTTTGTTTTACAATCAAACATATTTTAGATTTAATATTGATGATGGAACAACCTATTCTTTAATTTCCACACAAGTTCCTCAACCAAATAAGTTATATCATTTAGTAGCAGTTAAATCTGGCAATATAATATTTCTATATATTAATGGTATATTGGAAGGAACACTCAATTGCCCCAATAATACTATATCTAATAGTTATCCTCTGCAATTTAATCGCACTGGAACTGGGACAGCATTAGGTAACCATAAATTATTCTTCGCAAGATTATATAATCGTGCATTAACTCAATCTGAAGTGATAGAGCTTTACAACAACGGCAATCCATTAGCTTATGTATTGCCTTATGCAGATAGAAGGGCAAGTCAAAATGGATTAGTTACAGGTGATAATAGCACATTTGATAGTGATACTGGGTTCTGGTATAAAGGAACTGGATGGTCTATATCTGGGGGCAAGGCTATTGCTAACTATGTTAATATAACTGTATTATCAGCGAACATATTACAAGTTGGTAAGAGGTATAGAGTTAAATTTACGATTGGTGATTATAGTGGTTCTGGTGATTGTGGAATTTCTACTGATAGGTTTACAAATATAACAATGATACAAGGGTCTGATATTAGAGCATCTGGTAATGGAACAATAGAGTTTATTGGTGAAGCTTTAACCACAGCATTAGATTTTTATGGTAGAACAACAAATTATTTCACCATAGATAATGTTGAATGTTACCAAGTTGGCAGTGTTGCTGAATATCTACCACAAAATGCAGGTGCAATGGGTTGGTTAGAAAGTCAGAATGGATTACACGGAACTACTTATGGTAATCCTATTGCTTTAGCAGGATATAGAGATTATAAATCTGGTATATCAATAACGACTGTGCAGTTGGTTAACACTCAGAAAGCAAATCATAACTTAAAGCAAGTAATTGTTAAGAATAATTATGCTGGAACTAATACGATATATTTAGGGACAACTACAAATGCGAACGAATTAATTAATGGTGTGAATATAGGTGATGGTGAGACTAAGGTAATTGATGTTAATAGTTTCACAACTTCAACAAGAAGCTTATATGTTAAAGCTGGGAATTCAAATATAGATATAATTTTAGTTTATGATAAAATAATGTAAGGAGAAGTAATATGACCAATATATTTGATTTAACAGAACCTATTGAAGGATTTACTAAATGTGCAGTTAACTTTCAAATAGATGATGAACATTACAACTGTGATTTAGGAGAAATAGTAGTAGAAAATGAAGAAGAAAGATTTGTACCATATTATACTAGTGCCGTTATACACAAAGAGAATATTGTTGGTTTAGAAGAATTACAGGAATAAAATATGTCAGAATATATCAAAATAGTAGAGAATTTCAGTATAACTGCTGTTACACTTGGTATGTTGATATATTATGTTCAATATTTATTAAAACAACATAAGAAAGAAAGAGATGAATGGAGAGAAGAAAATCAAAAGAATTTAGATAATATGACTAGAGTAATTAAAGAGAATACAGATGTACTTTCTGGGTTAAAATCATTACTTGAGAGTATTGACAGACGCATTAAATAAGGAGTTAATATGCTCGCTTTTTCATTATATACTTTATCTACAATATTTAGTTTTTTAATTGGAATGGAGTTTTATAAAAGTAAAAATGGATATTTAAGATGGTTAACAGCACATTTATTTTTTGCATATTCAATTGGATTAGGATTTAGAGCTATATCATTTCTATTTGAAACAGAAACACTTATACAGATTTATGATTTTTGGGGTGTATTATCAGTGCTGTTAACTACTGTAGCTACTATTGTCTATTATATTTACATAAAAGTATTTTTCAATAATAAGTAGGAGTTATATGCTAATATTTTTAACATTCTTTTTAGCTTATTTAATTCTAAATGTGTATGAAAATTATTATAGAGATCAAGAAAAATTATTTATCACTACTAAATATGCTAAAGATTATCAAAAACTATGGAAACATTTTCAATTTTGTCAGTGGACACTTGTATTTGTTTATTTAGTCATATTGATATTTAAACCTGATGAGTTTATAGAGTATGTAAAGTACACTAATTTACTTATTACATTTTCACTATTTTGGACTATACTTTATGATGGTGGATTAAATTTACTTAGAGGATTACCATTTTTTAGAGTATCTACTCAAACACAAAGTTTTGTAGAAAGAAACATAAGTTTACTTGCTAAATTTGTGCTGTTAACAGCATCTATCATAACTTATCTGGTATTCTTTGTATGAGAATAACTATAGAACACACAGTATATACTCCTTATAGAAAAATTACAAACGAAATAGATAGTGATGATTTAACACTTGATGATATATTGGGCATACTTGAAGGTATGTTAAGAAACTTAAATTACTACTTTGAAGGTCATTTAGATATAGTACCAGAAGAGAAAGACAATGAGGAAAATACAGAAGATATGAAAGAAATATTAGAATTTGAAGTGGAAAGTTATTACTGTCCAGAATGTAGAGCAGAAAGAAAGTATTTAAAACTGGAAGAAAAAAGTAGATGGTTTGATAATTATTATACTACATTTTGGGTATGTTCATATTGTGGAAACAGAAGAATGATATATGAACAATTAAAGGAGAATGAAAATGGCTCGGAAGAGTAGAATTTATATTAAACCTTCTAAGAGAGGTACATTTACAGCCGCTGCTAAAAAAAGAGGATTATCGGTAAAAGAGTTTGCCAGAAGAGTTAAAAATAATCCAGGTAGATATTCTAAGGCAATGGTAAAGAAAGCAATATTTGCGTTAAATGCAAGTAAATGGAAGAAGGGGAGATAATTATGTTTGATAAATCTTATGAAAGATTAATTAAACATGAGGGTGGATATGTAAATGATCCTGATGACAAAGGAGGAGAAACTTATAAAGGAATATCTAGAAGATATAATCCTAACTGGGAAGGTTGGAAGATAATAGATGAATATAAATCTAAAGGAAAGTTATCAGAATTAAAGAACAATAATGAATTAGAAAGGTTAACAGCAGAATTTTATAAAAAAGAGTATTGGGATTACTTTAGATTAGATACATTACCAGAAGTTATAGCTGATGAAATATTTGAACAATCAGTTAATTTAGGTAAACAAAGAACTACTACATTTATTCAAATAACTTGTAATATTTTGAATAATAATCAGAAGTTATATCCAAATGTTAAAGTAGATGGTAAATTTGGAGATACTACATATAATACGCTATTAACCTGTATAAAAAATAGAGGTACCAGATTAGTATATAACATACTTAATATTTTACAAGGTTCTCATTATATAGAAATAATGTTAACTAATGAGACACAAGAGAAATTTATAGGTTGGTTTAGTAGAATAGATATAATTAAACAATAGGAGTATTTATGCCAATATGGGATACAATTACAAATGCTATTAAACCTATAGGAGATATAATAAATAATTTAACTACTACTGATGAAGAAAGACTAAAAGCACAAATAGAGTTAAAGAAATTAGAAAATGAAATTACAAGTAAGTTAATCGAATTAGAAACTCAATTAGTGGAAGCTCAAAAAACTATTATCACTGCAGAAGCTCAAGGACAATCCTGGATACAGAGAAATTGGAGACCAATTACTATGTTAACATTTCTTATACTTGTAGTTTTAGATAGTTTAGGAATATTAGCTTATAGACTATCAAATGAAGCATGGACATTGCTTCAAATAGGACTTGGTGGATATGTTGTAGGTAGAAGTGCTGAAAAGATTATTAAGGAGTATAAGAAGTGATATGCCAGATATTAAGATTAATAAATTTAGAGGATTACTGACAGATGTAAACGACAGTGAAGCATCATTAGAGTTTTCTGAATATATAGATGCATTGATATTAGAAAATAGAATAGAAGCTAAAAAATATGTATTAGAAGAGTTAGATAGTTTTGATGAAAATATATTAGATTTACAAGAAATAGTTTTAGATGAAGATAAATATGCCTGTCAATTAAAAAGCAATGAATTTAAAAACACCTACCAATATGATCCTCAAAGATATTTGTTAATAGCACACTCCAATAAGATTGTTATCAAAAACAATAATTTAACTCAAGAGTTTCCCATAGAAGGTAATTATAGACGTGCTGTTAACCATGAAGGTAAAGTATATATACTTACTGATAAGAAGTTTTATGTTCTCAAAAGAATTAGAAGATATAAATTTCCTGTACTTAGAAGATATGAGAATATAGAACTGGTAGAATACTACCCTGAACCTACGTTTCTGGATGGTGTTCAAGTTAGTTTTTTACCAAAAACTACTGTTACTATACTGGATACTGAAGTAACAGTAAGTGTAGATCAATTAGAACTAGTATATTATCCATATAACAATGGACTTGTGAAGTTTAATGGGAAGGTACATTTGTTTAAAAATGGTGAGAAAATTAACTCCTTGCATTTTGATTTAGAGCTGGTAGGAGTATACATTGTTAATACACCTACGTTGACGGTAGCGAAACAAACAGTACGATTAGAATATCCCATAAATAATTGGAATTTGAAATTTAAACTGCAGAACGGAGGAGAACTAGAGCTAAATCAAGTATTAATAAACTTTGTAAATATAGATAAAAACTATTTTAATCTGACTAGTGTTAATGATCCTGTATATGGCACAATAGTAAGAGTTGGTTTTAAAGGTGATTTAGTAACAATGTATAATATCTTAAAAAGTATTAAAGACAATCCAAACCTAGTTCATAAAGCTAATATCCATATAGAGACAGACTATAGCAAATATCCTTATTCCGAAAGATTAATTAACAGCCCATATTTAGAAAAAGAGGTATATATAACTTATCTACTTGATGATAATACTGAATTACTTTATAAGAAATATAAAACAGAAATTGAAAACAATCCATTTGTAATTGAAGTTTTAATACCAATTTATAACGAGCTATTATATAAGCATATTATTGCTATTAGAGTTTATATTAAAATGGATCCAGATACACAACCTGAAATGGTAGCTAATTTTAATATATTCGACAAAGATAATATTCCACAATATCTATTTATAACAACATTTGTAGATTTTTACCCAAATATTGATAAGTTAGCTAAAAGGCGGTTAATAGCGGATAAGTATAGTCTTTCTGGAATATATTTAACTCAAACATTAGGAGTATATGATAAAGAGCCTATAAAACATTTTGATGATATTACAGTAATTAAAGACGTACCATTTGTAACTAAAGCTAATAAGATTTATTATCCAGTTATAGGTAATGGAGTAATAACTAAAGCATTTTATAATATTATTCCACAAGTAGAAGGTAACTTGCTATTAAACATAAACAATGATTTAGGAGTTTATTATAACAATGTATTAACAGTGATACATATATCTAATGAAGATGAATTGTTATTCTTTGTAGAAAAAGATAGAATTTCTCTCATTATAAATGATTATAAAGATTATTTAGAAATACCAGAAGGATTATTAATACTTAGTAGTAAAGGACTGTATTTGTATAATACTCAAAATATTGTAGACATAACTGAATATATGAGTGAATTAATAAAAGAAAAATATGGAAATTTGAATGTAACATTTAATCCATTAAAAGAAGAAATAATTCTTATTGAGAATAATGTACTGTATATATATGATCCTAAGGCTAAAACCTGGAGACTAAATACTTTAAGAGATGCTGTTAAAAATATTGTCTATACAGAACAATATGGATTAACAGCGGTAAGTAGTAATAAACTATATCAGTTAAAACTAATACCTGAAGTATGCAAAATTCGTTCAAAAAAGATAAATTTGAATGAACCATATGTAAGATTTAAGGTTAACAGCATTGTATTTGATGGTAAAGGTAAAGCTAAAGTTTATATTAATAACAAAGAATATAAACTGGATTTAGAAAATAAGAGATTAGATATACCAATAAGAGATAGAGTATTTAATAAATACATACAATATGAAATAGAATTAGAACCCGATACAGTACTAAATACCGTATCAATCAACTATGAGGCATTTAGATATGATATTTAGAATTAAATCTAAAGATGTTAATACTAATTTGATTGATTTAGAGAAAAAGTATTATAAGTCTAAATTAGAGAATAAGAAACTAACTAATGAATTAAATAGAATTAAAAAGGAAGTTAAGAAGATTAAGGAAGGAGAATAGTTATGCCACTGGGAGAGATTTTAGCTATTGCTTCTACAGGATTATCGTTTATAGATAGATTACTAGGATATTCTTCTGAGAAAAAAGCTCGTCAAGAAATGTTAAAACAATTAGAAAAGGCTAAAATTGATGAAGAAGAAAAGAAAGCATTACTTAATGAATTAGATCGTAGTTATAATACAGCTGCTATTAACGAAATGAATAGAGCTTCATTGGGATTATCAGCAATACTAAATCAAGATACTTATAGAGGACTATTGGGTAGTAAAATACTTGGTCAGAGAGCTTCTGATAGATTAAAACTATTACAAGAAATAGAACAACATAACAAAAAGATAGAATTAACTAAGGCTGAAGTACCATTTCCTACTCCTCCTTCTTTGTCTTCTATACCTCTCAATTATTTAAGTACTAAAGTATTAGTTAATACATTTGAAAATATGTTACAGGGAGAACAAAATAATACTCAGAATACTGTTAACAGCACACCAACTGTGAAAGGTACCAGTCCTAATGATTTAAATGTAAATCTTGCTTTACAGCAATCCAATAATAGTACAGCTTTTGATGTATTATCTATGACTAATAGATTAACAGATAATAGTTTAAACTTAGAAGAACAAATAAGTTATAATCCTTTCAGTTTAAAGAACAAAAAAGGTACGGTAGGCAGACCATCAGGAATAATGCTGTTAAACAAGGGTATGAGTTTACAAGAATGGTTAAGTCGATAGGTATAACTTATGAAGTATTTTAATAATGACACAAAACAGAGAGAACCAGAACCATTAGAAGCTCTAATGAGTATTCTTCCAGCTATAGAAAGGTTGGAAGAATTTACAGCTAAAAAAAGAGCAGAACAAAAGTTACAGGAGTATGGGAAATTAGCATCCAGTATGTTTGATACAGCCAGTGATGAAGAAACTTTACTGAAAGCTTATAAAGAGTATTATACAAAAGTATTAGGAGATACTAGTATACCTACACAATATAAACACAGTATATTACAGTTAGGAGATATATACTCAGGACTTAAAAATCAGGAAATGAAAGCTAAAGAAAAACAACAGGATATTAAGTTAACAGAAGACTTATTAAGAAATTCTAACTACATATTTAATTACAATGGTAAAACTTATAAAGGTAAAGAGTTATTGGACGAACTAGTTTCTGGAGGATATTCTAAAGAAAAAGCGTTACAACTGATTTCTAAAATAAAACCACTAGATGTATCTTATTCAATAGTTCCTACGGGTATAGATAGTAGTAAAAACAAATTACTTAATATTGAAGTTCGTAAGTTATATATAGACCCATATACAAAAGAACCAGTGGAAGTGGAAGGGGAAAAATCTTTAGTAGCAAGACTAAAAGGAGGTAGAATAGGCAGTGCTATTAAAATATTCGATGAACAAGGTAAACCGTATACAGGAGCATTGTGGGGAGATGTATATAAAACAGTTAATGAGCTTGTTAGAGAAGAAGAAGCTTATAGAGATAGACAAGAAACTAAATACGCAATTAGATTTTCGGATCCTAGATTTGTACAACCGTTTGATCAGGAAGTATATGTTAAAGATGGAGATAAGTATGTACCTTATGAAGGGTTAATTGCATATCAGATAGGAGCTTCTCCTTACGGTGGTGATATAAAACTAAGATTTATAGGTAAAGGTAATCAAGAAACTGTGTTTTATAAAAAGGAAGGAAATAATTATGTGCCTTTAGATTTAGTTGATGTAAAATCTATGGAAGCAGTAACTTCATCGTTTGCTAAAGCTCCTGATTTTGGAAGTGCTTTTGTAAAATATGCTGATTTGGAGATAAACAAAGATCCATTTTTGGGTGTTCAAGAACATTTGATTAAACTAAATAGTTCAGATAATAGTAAAGAAAGTCTAGAATCAAGACAGACTTTAACCTTTTCTTCTGATCTTGTAAATAAATTGAAAGAACATGGAATTGGTCATTCTAAAAAATATCAAGACGCAGTAACATTGGGTGATGTTTTAACAGCAAATAATATATATGGGAAAGATAAAAAGTTTCAGAAAGACGCCTATAAAGCTTTAATTAGAAAGTTTATTGGTTTTTTGAACAATGAAAAAGTAGACAAAGAATTAAGAAAAGAATTTTTAGTTAAAACTGCTAATTATCTTTCTAGTTATATAGAGTTTTTGAAAGAAAAATATGGAGATAGTTATGATTCTAGCGCTATGGAAGAATTAAAAACTAGTATCGATAAAGCATACGTTGAGCTAGAGAAAAAAGGTAAAATATATTCTAAACTTTCTGAAATAAACAATTCTTCTGACAGTGATACCGAAGCCAGAACAATCGATATTCCTTTTTAAATGGTAAATATAATAATTAGAGGAGTTTATGCCAGAACGAGTATTTACTAAAAGCGAACTTACTAATTTAATGTTAACTTCCAATAATAATAGTGTACTTTCTGCTGTTAACTTTCTAAAAGAAAAATATTTTTTAAGTGATTATAAAGCAAGAATACTTTTAGCAGAGATTACATATAATAAAAGAAAATTTCCTACAATAGAAGAACTAGATAAAGCTTTTCCAAGAATTTCACAAGTATCTGATTTCGCTGCTCAGGTAGATAAAGTAGAAGAAGAGTTTTTTAATATTAAAAATAAAAAACTTGGAGTTTATCCTACATATGTTAATAGCAAGTATACTTTACAGGTAGATGATGATTTTCCTGATTTAGACATATTAATAGACAGAATTAAAAGTTATCCAGTCATAGGAGATGCTGTTAAAAAAAATAATGAAGATTTACAAAAAATATTAAGTACTAAGGATGTGGATGCTATTAACGAACACTTGCAAACATTTCCTGAAAAATCAGAAGCAGTATTACAGGGTTATTTTCTTGCTAATAATAGGTACCTTGATAGATATAAAGAGCATTTAAAGAACTTTGGTGTTGACACTTTTCTATCACGTCTTACAATGGGTTTTGCTAAAGGAGTAATAGAAACTATACCTTTATCTACAAATGTAACTACAAAACCATTGGGTTTAGTTAATGAAGAAGAAATATTACAGACAGTTAATGCCGTATCTCAATTATTCCCTGAAGTTACTAATAAGGAATGGTATAAAAATACAGTAAAGAAGAATGTAGACGAAATATCTAAGTTAAAAGAAAAGGAAATAGGGCTGGGACTTAATTTATATGATATGGCTAATCTTTCTGATATGGCTGGTTTGTCGCTATCTATGGTACCAGCAATGTTTCTTCCATCTCCTACAAAGTTTAGTGCTGGGGCTAAAACGTTTGGTACATTATTCAAAGAATATAGAGCAGCTAATTCATTTATAGGAGCTACTTTTAAGGCATTTGGTAAATCAATTCCAATGTATACTAGACGTATAGCTGATGAATTTATAAAATCAATGATATATCAAACTCCTGCGGGTGTAAGAGATTATTTTGAAACTCCTAAAGATCAGAGAACCTGGTTTTATGATATATTCTTAAATAGACAGCTAGAGTATGTTAGTGAAGTAATGTTAGTAGAAGGTTCTCCTTTAAGTATCTTGGGTAAGAAATTTTTTGCAAAAGAAGCTGCTAAAAAAATGGGAGATATGGTATACAATACCTTTGTTAATATTGCTACTGAAGAAATAACTAATATGGCTCAGGATTTAGCAAAAGGTACAGATACTTCTTTCTTTAATGTAACAGGTAGAGAAGATAGACCATTTTTTAAGTGGGGTGAAGCTCAAAAGGATGCTTTATTGTTATCAGCATTATTTGGTAGTTTTCATTTAGGAATGTCAGCTATAGGTAAAAGTATTAATCAAATTACAGAAGCAAAGAAAATAGGAGAATTCGCTTTAGAGTTTTTAAGAAAAAACAGATTTTTAGTAATAGCAGATGGATTATACGATTTAGCATCAACAGGACAACCTGCTGTTAATAGCACTCAAAAAGTAGTAGCTTCGATTGCGGGATTTGCAGATGATCAAAGTGATCAAGGTATAATAAGAAACTTTGGAAATTTAGCAAATGAGTTTTTTGAACTAGAAAATAAATTAATAGAAGATAAAAAAGGAAAAGGAGTAACTAGAAAAGATTTATCTTTATCAGAAAGAATGACTATAAGATTACAGGCATTACAAGAGTTTTTAAGTACAGCAGCTAAGTTAGGTGAAGATAAAGTTATTACAGAAAAGCGTGAACAGATTAGAAAACAATTTGGGGGAGAAAGAGGAATACAAAGACTTAGAGAATTGACAGAGTTATTTAATAAAAAACCAGAATTAATTGACGGACTTGCAGAAGCTATTGCAAATAGTTTTACAACCAAAGAATTAGAGAACTGGGAAGGTATTAAAGATTTTACTGATCAATTGGGAATAGAAGATAGCAAAAAGGGAAGCTTTATAAAAGAAGCTGGTAGACTTCTTAGTGAATTATATATGAGAAAATATTTAGAAGCAGGTGAATTAAATAAATTAGACGAAGAAGATTTAATAATTTTGTCTTATGGATTGGGGATAGAATTAAATGATCAGAATAAAGAAAAATTACAGAAAATGTGGCAAGATTATTCTTATTGGGCTGATAACTTAGATCTTGATAAAATTACTGCTCAAAGTTTATCATTTACTTCATTTAAAACATTAAAAGGTAGTTATACTATTAATCCGTTATTATTACAGAGAAATTTACTGCAATATGTTAAACAAAATCATAAAGAATTAGAAGAATATGCAGCAATAGAGTTTTCTAATTTAGATAAATATCAACTGTTACTTGAGTTAGTTAAAGAGATAAATAAAAAATATCAAACATCAGAACTAAATCAGATTATAGAAGAATATGATAAAGCATTAAATGAATTAAACAATGCAGATACTAGAAAAGCTATTAAAATAGTTAAAGCTAAAAAATTACAAATATTAAAAGCATTAAGTAAGGCAACAGTAAAAGCTAATGATTTAAATGGACTAGCTTTAAGAAGAGCTGCTATTAAATTGTACAACACTTTAACTACTGATGATTTGGAAGCCAAATTAGGATTAGAGAAAGTTGTACAGGGAGCTAAGTTGGATTATATAGACAGTATGATGGAAAAAGATTTAGAAATTGTAGAACAGGTAGAAGGGTTAATAGCACGGTTGGAGAAAAAACTTCAAGGAATAGAAGTAAAAAAAGAAGTAAAAGAAAGAGTAGAAAAAGAAAAGAACAGGTTATTGGATTTTAGAAGAAATATAAATAACAAGTATGAAAAAATGAGAGAAGAGGCTAATGATGCGTTAGCTGATTTTCTTCTAGAGTATTTTGAAAACTATGGTAAAATAGATGAAGATGTAAAGAAAGCTATTAAAGAAAGAATAAAGAAAATAATGGCTAATGAAGATAAAGACGCAATAAAGAAAATAGAAGAAATAGGTAAAAGTATGTTTAAGAACTTTACTATGTTCTTTAAAATAGGAGATTTAAATGATGCTTATGTGGTGAGTTTAATAGAAAGCGTAGCTAGTCTTAATAAAAAAGTAAGAGACTTTATTAGTGGTAAATATGAAGCTAGTAAACCTAAAAAAGGAACTGTAGAAGTAAAACCTGAAAAAGAACAAGTACCTCCAAAAGAGAAATCTAAAGAAGAAATAGAAGCAGAAACAGAAAGGAAAAAGAAATTAGAAGAAACAAATAAAAAACGTACCGAAGCTGTAATAGAAATCAATAAATTAGTAGATGAAATAGTTACGGATGGGAATAATATAGGAGTTACTGAAGGAAATCAGGAGATTATAAAAAAGGTAAATGACAAATTAAAACAGTATGAAGATAAAAGTGCAGAATATACTACACCTCTCTTAGAATATGTCTTAAGGTTTTTAGATACTTTACATGATAAAAATCCTAATACTTTAAGTGTAGATGAAGAAGCTTTTTTAGATGCAGTTAAAACAGTATCTGAAACCGATGATGCTAATGTATTAAAAACAGCTGCAGATACGCTTTCGAGACTTATCATATGGACTTTTAGAATTAATCATAAGGAAGTTCAACAGTACAAAATATTTCGTGATGCTTATGAAGGTAAAGATAAAACTCCTAAAGGTAGACTTATAACTCCTCTTGAATACGGATTAGAAAGACAAATTTCAGCTGTATTAATATACAATATATTTTTCAAAGGTAATAAAGAAGAGTTTAATAAAGTTGTTGAATTATTAAAGAAATTCTTTGGAGACTTTACAGTAGCATTATCTAAGGATCAAACTGGAAAGAAAACTTCTGTATTAATAGAAGGTTTTAATTACGATAGACTTGATCAGTTTTTCAAAAATGTTATTAGAATGAAATTACCTTTTCTAGCTTCTGTAGACGATTATTCTTTACTTACAATACTATCTGATCTTTTTATGATTAGACTTGTACAGGGGCTTAATGAAAGTAGAATGCCTTCTGTGTATACAGCATTAGAGAATGCTGCTAAAATAATGAGTGAAATGGGAATTAAAGAACAAGCTATATTAGAAACTTTAACAAATATAGCTGAATTATTTACAGTTATAGATGATATTGTAATTGGTAAATTGGATCCAACAAATGTTAAAGATTATGATTTTATAGCTAAACGTGTAGAAGTAAGAAATAAAATAAGTGGAATAATTAAAAAAGTAAAAGTAGAGAAAGCAAAACAGGAAAAGGTTAAAGCAGAGAAAAAAAATAAAGACGAAAATGAAGGTAAGAAAGAAGGAGACAATACTCAGGACAATACTCAGAATGAAAGAAACAAAATTGAAAAGGTTGTCAAAGATGCTGTTAATGGTATTAATACAGGTACAATACCAACAGCTTCTGTTCAAGAAAAAGAAAATGTAAAAGAACAAGAAAATATAAAAGAAGAAGAAGCACCTAAAATTGGCAAATTAGAAAATTATTTGCTAGGAGTACTAAATGAAACATTTGGTTCTACGGGTACTTATGATTTTGATAGAGAAGAAGAAATAAATAAAAGAATAAAAGAGTATTATTATGAACTTAGTAGATTTATAGAAAATGAACCTCCCTCAGAAACTAATAAAAGACTTATTCAACGTATAGAATTACAGAGAGAAGCTGCAAAAATATTAATAGAGGGTAGTAAATGGTTAGAGGAGTTAGAAATATTTAAAAACAACGAAGAAGCGTATAGGTCATTTTTATCAATGCTATTACCGTATGCTGATTTTGAAAAATATGCAAGAGCTAGACTTGAACTTTTATTAAAAGATCCTGAAAAATCTAAGACATTAAAAACAGTGACATTAAATAAATATTCTAAAGAGGTTTCTGATGAAGATGGTAGTACATTTAAAGAAATCTTGAAAGTGGAAGCCAATAAAAAAGGTGCTGTTAAAATACAAAGAACTTATAAAATAGGAGACAAAGAAGTAAATGTTACTTTTGAAGTTAAAAATACAAAGCAATACTCGTTAATAGCAACTGCTGAATTAAAGGAAGAAAATGGAGTATTAAAGTTAGTATTTGATCCTGAAAAAGCTTTTCTATATGAGCTTTTAATATTGGATAGATTTCGCCCTGGATATGTATCTAAAGCTGCTAGTGGATTAATATATGAAAGACTTAAAAATATAACTTTCGAAAAAGCAACTCATATTTCTCCTACAGCTAGAACAGTAGTATTTAATGCTGTTCTTATAGAAGAAGGATACCGAGATAAAAATGGTAAAATTTATTATACATATATTGATAGTAAGAAAGGTACAGGAGTAAACAAAGAAGGAGTAAAAGAATTAGAAATACAAGATGGGGGTACATATCAATTAAATAATATCTTAACAGCACCTTATGAACATTATTTACATGTTTTTACTTCTAATTATGGTGCTAAAAATAAAGAATATATACGAGAAAACTTTTTAAGTAAATTAGAAGACGAACAGTTATATGAGCTTGCGTTTTTGTTAGATGAAATAAAATCATTTGCTAGTAGTATCTATGATGGTGATTTAGAAAATATAGGCACCTCGCTGTCAAGATTGATGCGTCTTATTATGGATGAAATTGTTGATAGGAAAAAGGTTACTTATGCTGATGTTTTAGTGTATATAGCAAAATATAAAGGAGAAAAAGAAAAACAAGAAACAGAAACACCAAATGAAAAACAAGATAAAGATTTAACAGCACAAGCAGAGACATTAATAGAAGAAATATCAACAGAAAAAAAAGAAGAAGGAGAGGAAGAAAACAAAGAAGAAAAAAATGAAATTGACGTTGACTTGTTTTTAAATACAGAAGAAGATTATGGAACTTCTGATAAAACCATAGAACAAAAAAATGATGAAGATCCAGAACTTTATCCTGAAAACGAGAATGAAATAGACAGAAATTTATCTGATTACTATAACTTCTTTAATTTACTAGAACTGTTTAATAAACTAGGAGTAGTAGTAAAATATGAGAAAATAGATGAAGTAGCTTATTATAGAGCTAGTGATAATTCTGTTGTAGTAAATGAGAAATATGCATCAGGAAGTATTCCAGATAGATATATACTAAGTAAATTACATAGAATATTAAGACATGAATTAGGACATGCTTTACTTACTTCAAGTAATATATTGAAAAATACTAGTTTAACTTATACAAAAGATTTAATGAAAGTAACTGACAGACTTACAGAAGTATATGAGATAATTAAAAACAATAGTCCTAAAGATGCACTTGAAATATTGATTAGTAAAGGTTATCTATTTGGAGATGCTGTTAAAAAAGAAGTTAAAGGAGTATTAGTACAACTAATACAAGATATACAGGAAAGTAGATTTTTAGAAGCGGTATTTAAATGGGAAAATAATAGAGTAAATGAAAGTTGGGATGAAATATTAACTTCTATTTACACTCAAACAGATGAATTACTTGTGCAGTTAATGTATGTACTTAATCCATTAAATAATATAGAAACTAATCTATCTAAAACTGTGAAAAATAATCTATTTAGACAATTTAGAATGATTATTTCAAAGTTAATGTATGAAGTGATAAGAAATCTAGAAAAACTTCTTAAAGTAAAAGTAGATAATAACTTACTTAAACAGTTAAATACAATATTAATATCAATAGAAGCAGATTTTGTAGTTTATGAATTATTAGCAAAACAAACATTAGATGAATTGTTAGGAATTAAACAAAGTAATATTAGACAGATATCTAAGGGTACCATAAAAACAGTAACAGCAGAAATAGACAAAGAAGAACAAAAGATATCTAATCCTACAACACAAGAAGAGTTAAATAAAAGAGAAATAGGAAATGGTAATGTTGAAACAGGAAACAGTACAAGTAAAAAAAGTGGTGATGTTGATGCTACACAAATAGAAGATATGGATGTAGGTATCTTTGTGCCAACATATAATTCGGTAAAAGAGTTAATAGAACGTGGAGCAAGTATAGAAGAAATAGAACAAGCTATGTTATCTGATGATATATTTAAAAACTTAATAAATACCATTAAAACTAATAAAGCAGAAGAATACTTAAAGAAAATAGAAGATGGTTCATTTTTAAATGCACTTAAACAGCAATTAGATGAAACAGAAGATAAATTAAAACAATTTGAGAATATAGTTTCGTTATTAATACAAAAAGAGGAATTATTTAATTTTCCTATGGAAGAGAGTTTAGAAGAGGAAAGTGAAGAACTAAGATTAAAAGATGAAGGATATATATCTGGTATTACTCCTAATAGTATAATGAAATTAATAGAAATTTTAATGGAGATAGATAAATCTTATAGAGATGTTAAGAAAAGTGTAAAATTAATGGATTATATAAGACTTGGAAAAGTAACATTTACAATATTATTTGAATATTTAACTAATCAAAGACATAGAGCATTAATAAAATACATTAAAAAAGCTATACATTATGATTATTCATTTGCTTCTACATTAAAATTACTTGCAAGGGGTAAAATTGCAGAATTGTTCTTAAAACTTGGTAGTTTTTATGATTATAAATTAGCTGATATTAGATATGATCCTTCAAATAATATATTTAGTTTACAAATTAAAGGTGCTGGTAGTACAAATTCTAAACAGGCTAGAATAAATACTGTAAGAGAATATATACAGTTTTTAGACTTTTTACCCGAAATATTGAGTTTAACTGGTTTAACAGCAAATGATTTTGAAGTATTGCAGTTAAGTGAAATAGTAAAGCCTGGATTTAAACGTACAACAGAAGAAGAAGAGCTAGAAGCACTTTTAGAAGAGGTTACATCAGATATAGAAGAAGGTTATACTCCTGCTAAAAAAGAAGTAGTTCAGCCAGTATTTCTAAATGAAATAGTAGATAAAATAAATGTAATGGTAAGACAGTTATTTAATGGTGCTAATACAGTATATTTTGGACATTTTGCTGACAAGAATACAGTTCCTTTACTTAGATTTAATGATAAAGTATCTCTACTAAAGTTTGCTGTTAAAATGTTAAAAGTTTATAGAGCATATCTATATACGTTAAATATTAGTCCAGAAATCATTGATAAACTAGAAAAGAGAATAAACCAATATATAAATATACTTGAGAATATTATATCTTTAGATACTGATAAAGTATTAGAAGAAGTTAAGAATGTAGTAGGGCAATTAAAAGAGAAAATGGGTACACAAGTTATTGAAAATGACAGTAATCTACAGGAGATTAAACAACAGTTAAGAGTTCTTATAGCTAAATCAGATATAAGTAAAAGTGCTAAAACAATTTTAACAGCAGTCTTAGACTATAAAGATATTAATTATACCATTGTAGCATTTTCGTTTCCTAATGTTCAAACTATTACTGTGGGTACTTTATTGGATTATATTTCTAAACATTATTTAAGTAGTACTAATTCATTAAGATTTTTAGCTAATCAAATATATAATCAAACATTAAAAGAAGAATTAACTAAAGAAGGAGAATTAACTTCTGGTGAATTATCTTTAATGGTATCTATAGCATTTAGAACTTTGTTAGAAGATTTGAAATTAGGAGCTAAATATAAATCATTAGATGATATATCTAAGTCTAGTACAAGACTACTTCGTAATGATACTGCTATTAACATTATAGAGCTTTATAAAAGACATATTATGACTTCTGCTAAAATAGGAGGCTTATATAGTCCAGAAATGATGAATAAAGAGTATTTGTCTATTAATGAGAAATTAGTATCATTAGCTGATCCATTATTTGAACAAGAAGAATTAACAGCAACAACAGATGTAAATCAACCATATTTCATAGGTGAAGATGGTGAGATATATATAAGAGCTATATTCATAAGAACTAAAAAGGGAGAAAGAGTTAATAAAGTAGGTATATCTACTTTAGACGGTGCTACAATGGGTACTTTTAGAACAATTAACTTCATTAGAAAAATACAGGGAGGAGTATTAAGAGGAGCGTTGAAAAATTATGTTTATAATAGAGAAGATGGATTATATCTAAAACATGCTATGTATTACTTTGCTAAGAATGATCCAATAAACCAAGCATTAGAAGAGAAAGGTATAGGACTGGTAATATCTGATGAAGCTGAAAAACATAAGTTAAAAGAGTTGCATTATTATGATAGTATAGAAAATGCATTAAACTCAAGTTCTATAAAGACATATTTAATTAAACTGAGAGATATACATAGAAATAAAGAAGGAGCTTCTACAGTAAAAGAAGTAAAAGGTTTATCTCAATTACTTAATACCACTGGTATATTAATAAATCTTAATCCATCTTATTCAGAAGAAATGGAATATTCGATAATAGATGAAGAAACATTTAAGATTAAGAAAGTCTCTGGTGTAGATGCTGTTAAAATACTTCAAGATTATATGAGTTCTTTATATGAAGAACCTATAAAAGAGTTTACTGAAAGATTTATTACTGGAGATAACAGTAATAAAGCAAGATTAATAGAGTTATTTAACTTTCTTAACAGCACATATGAAGATAAAGAAGAATATGGTCATGATATATTAGTACCATTACTAGATACAATAGCTAATAATATTGATCCAGAAGTTTCTACATATGGTGAACTAGCAGAAATAATTAAAGGTAATAGTTTAGAAACTAAACTACTTACTATTCAAAAAATCAAAGATCAGCTAATTTACATGAACCATTTATATCCAATATTTGGTTTACTTGCTCATTATTTAAACTCTAAGTTTAGGACTGCTAGAAAAGCTGGACAGAAAGGATTTGTGTCTGTATTAACTCCTATTACAACTCCTTATGTAACAGATGCTATTAAAGTAGCTACTATTAGACTTTTAGGTAGAAGTCCTAGATTAAAAGAAGAAGCTCCAGATTTATATAATTTCTTAGAAGAAAATAAAGATTTATATGAGAAAATGAGAAAATTAACATTGGATGTAGCTACTGCACTAGCACTTCTTAGAAACAATACTGCTGAAGTATTAGAAATAACTAAAAGAGATGGTAGCAAAGAGACTAAAAACACAGTGGATTATTACAGAGAATTAAACAATGAGCTGTTAAAAGTATATGATGAATTAATTAATAAACTAAGAGAAAGTAAATTAAATCAACATCAAATATGGCAATATTATTTTGCTAGTGATTATAGTTTAGGTTATGGATATACCGTTTATTCTATAGATGCAATGAGTGATTATTATAATCCTAAAAACAAAGGTAAAGAATTTGAATTTATTCCTAATGAAAGAGTAATTCAATATATTATTCCTTCTGATAGTCAAGCTTCTATGACTGGTTCTAGAGTATTAGCATTTTTACCTGAAGGTATTGTACCATTGCAGAGCGTGATAATGAACTCTGAATATGCTCAAGGACTTGCTGGTAGAGATTATGATATAGACGTTATTTATACTATTTATAAAGCATTTGATAATCCCAAAGAAAAGGCTAGGTGGGCTAATGTATCAATGATATTAGAACAACAGGTAAAAAGATTTGTAGATAATTTATACGATATTATGTATGAAGATTTTACAAGAGTATCTCAAGATGAAAATTTTTTAGAACCAAGTGAATATGAAAGAGAATATATATACAATAGAATTAAAGGCGAAATGTTTGAAGGTGGTAAAAGATATGTAGAAAGATGGATAGTAGAAAGTAATTATCAAGCTATTGCAACAAAACTTACATACGCAGATTCTAATGATCCTTCTTTAAAAATGCAATATGAATATGTTATTGAACAGTTAAAAGCAGTATATAACGCTGTTAAAGATAAAGTAAATATACCTTCTAATACTTTCGAAGGTTTTATAGAAGCTATATCTAATCACTCAGAAAATATTGAGTTTTTAAAAGAGCTATCTAGTACGTACAAAGGGATACTATTTAGAGAAATAGAACAAAGAGCTACACCATATATAGAGAAAATAAAAGAAGTTAAAAGAAATATTCAAAAAGAGTTTAGTAATCTTAAAAGAACAGAAGAATTCTATGAGAAAATGGACTTGATATCTAGTCAACATAATAGATTAAGATGGATGCAAGTGTATTTAGGAGCTAATCCTTTCTTACTTATGTCTTCAGAAAAAGAAAGTGCTTATTTCCATCCACTAGATTTTGAAGCTATAAAAGTATCAGCAATGTATGAAAAGAATATTGGTATTATTATTAGGCTAAGAGAAATATTTATGTATAGAACAGTAGTAAATCAAGATGATCTTATATTAGAAGACTGGAATAGAAAATTACTTATGCTGTTAATAGCAACCAACGATAATGTGGACTTCCCTAAAAATGATAATAAGTTCTTTTATTTATCTGAAGCAGCAATATTGTTTAGAAAATTGAAAAATAGAAAATTAGGAGAAGGAGATGCTGAAATTGAAAATACTCCTGGTCATGAACCTTCAGATTCGCTTAATTATAGAGACTTTAATAGAATTACCATAAATACACCTACTGCATTTAATATACCAAGATTAAACAATATATCAGGTAGTAGAGATCTTTATAAACTTACTATAATGCATAAATTAGCTAAACTATTACTTAAAGAGATGAAAAGTAAGCTTAGAAGTAAAGATACCAATGAATTTCTTAAAAGAAACTTAGAGCAAATACTTGGTATGAACAAAGGAGAAATAAAAGAAATATTTATAGATTTTAATAACTATTTAATTACTCTTAAACTTTCTGATGGAAGTAAAAAAGATATATCTATAACTAACATGATTTATTTCTCTCCAGCAGATTATGAAAAACTAGTCAAACAGTTACCTATTCTACATATATCCAATAGACAGGGACAGTTATTTACAATGATGCAAAATATTTTAGAGACGTTGCCTGATGAAGCAAATATGAAAGAAAAGTTAACAAATCTGTTAAGAGAGCATTTAGAAATGGCAATAGACAAAATAGAACTAGATAGATTACAGTTGTCTGATATAGTTAGAATATATGGTCAATTACTGGCTAATAGGGCTATATTTAATATTTTAACAAAGCTGTTAAAACTGTATGGACTGGGTGAAGTAAAAGTGTCAATAAACAAAGGTGGTGGAACTGTAACTGAATATGATAGAATTAAAGAAGATACAAAGAAGAAATTACCTTATTTGATACCATTTTATAATGCAGTAGAAGAATGGGCTAAGACTAAATCTACTCCATTAAATGATGCTAAAAATCTTATTAAGTTATTAGCAATGGGACTAAATAGTAAAATACAATTAGAAATAGGCAATAAAGTAAGAACCATAGGTCAAGCTATAGCAGATGTATATAATGAAGCATTTAAGGTATTAGAAGTAGCTAAAAGATATGGTAGGAAACTGAGTTATTTACCTCCTGCAGAAGCATGGTTTTATAGAGTACCTGGATCTACTCAAACTTATAATATTAGTGATGTATTAGATATTGAAGGTAGATTTGATAATCGTTTAGCTAAACTATTACAATATCCAGAAGCATATTTAAGCTTTTTACTATCTTTATCTCCTAAGATAGAGAGTAATAAAATAAAAGGGGAAATGGTAAGAAGAATTGTAGAGCTTATTAACTCACTACAGTTATTATATCTTGGTAATAAAAACCAATTACATCAATATAGATTACATGATTTTGAGATAATAGGTCAATACTTATTAGAAAAATTCTTTGAAGACAATATTAGTGTAGAAGATATTGTAAAGAATTTAGGTACCCAGAGTGTAGTTACTGGTACTAGAACTTCATTTTCACAATATTTTTCGTTAATAGCATCTAATGGAGATATGTTAGTAATAGATGTTAGAGATAATAAAATCTATTTACTACCTGCTGTTAACTTTAATAAAACATTAAAAGATGGTACTTCTAAAATTTCTAGTCTTGTACAGAATATTTTACTTAACAGTGAAGCACCAGATAGAGACAAATCTAGTTTAATAGATAATTTAATAGCAGAGAAAATTATAACGGATTATAGCAATTTCACTGGTTATAGACAGAACAAAACTATACTTAGAACAATAGAGAATGGTAATTTATTTAGAAATATGAATGAGTATAATGCTGACGCTTTGATTGCTATTGATAAAGAACAGGGGCAGGCAGATGCTAATAAATTCTTTAATGAATTCGATAGAGTAAATAGTAACTTAGGAAACTTAAAAATTTACGTACCTTTAAGTTCTAAAGAACTAACAGAAGAAAAGAAGGTATTTTTGGCTAGTAGATATATAGAAGACTTTTTAGTAAAGAATGATGCATTTATTAAAAAACTGGATAAAGAAGCAAGAGAAGTATTTTTAAATACCGTTTTATCGATACCCGCTTTAATATCTCCTGTACCTGACAGTAGTGTAAAAGTAGTATATAGTTATCAGATATCTAAAGGAGGAGATGTAAGAACACTTAGAATAGAACCACCACGTAATAAAATTAATGAGATAGGATTATCAATTATTACAGGTGGAGTATTTGAAAGAGCATTAATACTATCTAATATCTTTACAACTGCTATTAACAATTATATTGAAAGTCAAGAAATGGATGTGAAGTTAATTTCTCCATTACATGCAGAATATGTTAATGTTAGTAATGTTAAGAGTATAGATGAAGGTAAAAAGAGTTTCCCATATCAATATAGAGCTGAAGGAGATTTATACTATGATAAACCAAAAGCTCTTAGAAAATCATTTGAAGAAGGAGATTTCAATGAAGAAGAATTTTTGAATGATATAAGACAATTAGCTTCACAAGTTGCTGCTAAATATAGTGTAGAAGACGCAAACTATGTGAATAATGTAGAAGCACAGGCAAGAACGCTTTTATTAACATATAAGGACTCTCAAGATAAAGAAACTCAAGATTATAACAGAGATAGGTTACTTGCATTTTATACATCTTTTTATATTGAAAAAGATAGAAAGTTAACAGCATTCGAAAAGATGTTAAAGCATCCCTGGATGAGAACATTTTTACTTAAAGCTAGAATATTTTCTAATAGACTATTTAGTATTTATACTACACTTCCTAAAGATTTGATGATGAGTTTTAAAATAACTGATAAATATTCTGAAGAACCTCAAGATTTCTTATTTGATATGATGGATGTGGCTATAAGTTCTGCTGCTCATATAGGAGATCAATATTTAAGACCAGATTTATATTCATTAACAGATGTGTTCTTCTATAAATTAAGTAGTTTTAATAATGAAATAGGTAGTTTTAAGGAAACTATATTTAGAGCATTGAATGTAGTATTCCCATCTGCTGGTAAACAGAGAACTATTAAAGAAGATACTGAATATGAATTACAAGAAAAGAGGACTGAAAAGTTATTAGATTTTATTGGTATGTTTCCATATATAACTTTTGATATAGAAAAAACAGATAAAGGTGTACAAATTAAGTTATTTAGAATTGTAGGTACAAGTGAAGAAATAAATTATATAAGAATGGACGTAGAAGACCCAGTTAGAATATTAGAGAGCTTTATAAAAGCATTTGAAAATCAGTTAATGAGAGTAAATTATATAACTGGTCAAGAAATTGAAATGGATAGTCTAACAGAAGCATTTAATTCTTCATTTAGAGATGCATTCACAAGATTAAATAGTAAAGATGCATTAAGGTTTTATTTAGAAAAACATGCAAGTAAATTACAAGAACTTAAAGAGTTTATAGATAAAGAATATAAAGGAGATAAAGAAAAGTTAAGACAGGATTTAACTAATGCATTTATCTTAAAAGGGGTAGTAACTCAATTTAGAAAGTTGTTATCAAGAAGTAAAGCATATTATACAGCATTAGAGAAGACTGGTAAACTTACAAAGGGTGAAATAGTTTATATACGTAATGAAATACGTAGACTAAATAAATTAATCGAAACATTAGCTTATGGAAGTGAAGTTAAGAACAAACATAGAGTAGTATTGAAGTCTAATCTCTATATACCTAAGGCATTTAATAGACAAGAGTATATCGAGAGAGTGTCTTATAGTTATGCAGTAGCTTTATTTGTTAAAACAGAAAGAACTGGTAGAATAAGAGATGAAAACGGAGAATATACAGAAGAATTTTTAAGTGAATGGAATTCAATTAGGAGAAGATTAATAAGACAGTTAAAAGATAAAAAAGTAGTATCAGGACTGTTATATACTCAATTTGATCAGTATTTAACTGATATAAAGAAATCTGATTTAAGATTAAGTTATATGACGCTGTTAAGTGATTTAACAGCAACAGTAGAAGATAGTATTAAAGGATATTATACTATCAATTACTTTAAACATGCAGAGTTGTATGAAAATGAATATGTAAGAAATAAAGTAAAAGAGTTCTTAAAATCAGAAGAAGTTACAAGTAGATTAAATACAACTATAAAGAGTGTAGATGAATTAGAAGTAGGTGACGTTATAGTTTATTACGAACCATCAGCAGAAGATGGATTTGTAGAAAGTGGAGATTATGCATTTATAGTTAGAAGAATGAGAGTAGAAGAAATAAATGGTGATGATATAGAATTATCTTATATGACATTAAATAAAGAAAAAACTATTACAGTTAATAGAAATACACTTATGGCTATGCAACTGGGTGGTAATATGGTAACAGGTATGGTGGAAGTAGTGACTGATAAAGATAAAAGTGGTCTTCCAGGAAATGGTAGAATATGGCATTTAATAAGAGTTGTGCTTGGTGAAGGTATGTCTGTATTATTTAGAGGTTTTTTAAACGTATATAAATCTAGAATGGTACAGAAAATAGGTACCAAATTTAAACTTGGAGAAGACAGAGTAGGTTACTTCTTTATTAGAGAAAACAATAAGTATATAGCAAGTCAAATAGCAAGTTTACTTAAAGAAGATGAGAAAAGAGCAAAATACTTTAAGACATTAGGTTCTGTATCTCAAATATCTCAGAATATTTTACTTGATGTTTTATACAGTGGTCAAATAGATACAAATAAAATATTTGACTATATGATTGATAATAAAAACATTTTAACTAAATGGAAGACACAGTATCAAGCTTTAAGAAATGCCAGGAGATTAAATAGACATGCTGATAGTTATACAGAGGCATTAAGACAGTTAAATGAATTTACCAAGATACTTGAACAAAGATTTGCTTTACCAGAACTGGAAAGAGAAGGAAAATATACATTTGAATATGTCCAGAAGAGAGAAGAAATAAGTCAGATAAGAGATTATTTGAGAATGAAAGTAGATTTAACAGCACTTGAGTTAAATGAGACATTTAGGAAAATTGAAAGTGATCCAGAATTAAAAGAAAGAATGGATGAAATTTACGGTTTATTTAAACAGTTAGCTGATCAAGGTAATTTTGCATTAGTTTATAACGTAGATAAAGATTATGCACATTACATATATCATAAGTATTTAAGAGATACATTTATTAACAAAAGGCTTGAATATATTAATGAAGTAGAAGGTTCTATTAGACAATTATCATTTAATGTCAGATTTTTACAAGCTTATAATTTAACTAAGAATTTTGATATGGCACTTAAATTTGCATTAAGAGGAGTAGTATTAGATCATGCTTTATATGATAGTTTACATAGAGTAGTAGCCAGTCAAACTGAAAGAGGAGCATTTTTACATGCGTTAAGACATTATAATTATAACAGGATGATTAACTTTATACTTTTAAGTAAAGAAAATAAAGCTGCAATAAAAGCTTATGGATTAGGAAGGCTATTAAAAGATTTCTTCAAGAGAGAAGAAAGATACAATCCTACAGCAGAATTTACTAATTTACTGTTATTTAATTATCTAATGTTTATGATTGGTGCTGTAATACCTGGTATAAGATGGTTTATGAACCCAATACTATTGACTATGTTTACATTGTTAGAATTTGCAGTATATAATATTATAGAACCTGAGGATGATAAAGAATTAGAAAAAAGATACAAAGAATATGTAAGATTAAGAGAAGTATATGATAGTGAATATATGTTAGAAACTATTAAGGAAGAATATGATAAAGCTATTAAGTATGCTATTAGAAAAAAGAACAGGGATAAGTATGCTTTAATATCATTTATGTCTTTATTTAGTGGTTTAGGTATGTCTTTAACTACTTCATTAGCATTGTTTGCTTATGATAGTATGAAAAATAAGAGTGTTAAGGAAGCATTTGATAGTTATATTAATTTAGGAGCTGTACAAACATTTCTAACTCTATATAGTGCATTTAAAGATGTAACAAGTATTAATAGATTTGCTGATTATAGATTTATGGGATTACTTTCTAAAGAACTTACTGGTTTGTATTTATATCCTCTATATGGAGATTATTCAGTAGATTTTACTGATTTTATGTTTAATATCTTTACATTGGGAGCATATGGAAGAGTTAAATATAGTGAAAGGGGAGAAGTTGAAAGAGCTAGAAGAGAAAAAAGAAGGGAAGAAGAATTAGAAAAACAATATGACTTATTGGGATTGGATAAATCGGAGATTTATCATAGATGACCTGTAAACTTTGTAATAAACTTGCTGTTAAAGATGGTTTATGTAGAATACACTTTATAGAGTATAAAGAGAGTATATTTTTAGATAATACTTCTTGTGATAGAAATATGGGTATATTACAATGGTTGAAATATATGTATCCAGAACATTATAGACATGAATTTAACAGCGGTCATATACAGGTATTATTGATGTTACTTAGATTATATGATCCCAGATACATTAATAAACAACATAGATTAAGAGAACTTATAGCATTTAGAGGGTTTGCTAAAAGTAAATTAATATTTGGTTTAGTTTCCTATTTACTGGCTCATAATGGTCAAATAATGAAAATTAAAGCAGAAGATGGTAAAGTATTCGATGTTAAAATTAATGAGAAATATATTGTAATATTTTCAGAAACTGCTACAATGGCAGAAGATTTTGTGGTTAATATTAGAGATGAGTTTATAATTAATCCAATGTTAAAATACTTCTATAAGCTAACTATAGAAGAGGCAGTAGATGATACTACAGGACAGTGGACTAAAAAAGCTTTTAAGATTAATAATTGTTTTATAGCTGGATTTGGTGCTAAACAACAGGCTAGAGGTAGAATTAAAGGTGCTTATAGACCTACATTTGCTTTCTTTGATGATATATATTCGGAGAATAATACGATAACAGCAGAAAGTAGATTAAGTATTAAGAAATGGTTTTATAACAGTGCTATTAACTCAGTAGATGATTTGTTAGGTAAAGTATTTTTAGTAGGTACAATAGTACATGAAGATACGGTACTTGTAGAATGTGAAAGATCAGATACATGGAAAACATTAAAGTTTTATCCTATGGATTTATTAGATTTTCAAAAGGTAGTTACAGAACATGTTGCTGTTAATACAGATATGAGAATAGCAAAATTACCATTTGACGATGAAAAAGATGAATTTGTTAAAATAGAAAAACAAAGAAACTTTTTTAAGAGCCTGGAAAACAAATATAAAGTATTATGGAGTGATAGAGTAGGATTATATGAATTAGTCTTAAAATACAAAGAAGCTATAGAAAATCAGAATATAGCTGGTTTTTATCAAGAATATTTTCATGAAGTGGTACCACAAGAATTAAAGAGATTTAACAGAGAATATTTTCAAAGGTTAGAAGACTATGAAATTAAATATGAATATGGATATTATTGGTTAATAGAGAAAGATAAAAGACCAATGATAATGAATATAGAAATAGGAGTAGATATAGCAGGAGGTAAATTAGAAGGAGATAATACAGCTATAACTGTTGTAGGAATACTTCCTGACGAAAGAATATTAGTTCTAGAACAAGTTTATGGTAAAATGTCTATAAGAGATAGAAATACACAAAAAGGTTATATAGATGAACTATATAGACTTGCTGTTAAATATAAACCTTTGAGAATTAAAATAGGATTTGGTGGAGGACATGAAGGAGCAATTATAGAAGAAACTAGAAGAGTATTTATCTCTAAAGGTTTATATACAACTATTGTGGCTAGACCACAAAATAGAAGTGAAGGAGAGAAATTTGAAAGAATTGAAAGAACATTACTACCTTTCTATGAAGCATATAGAGTATATCATTTATGTGATACCAGACAGTTAGAATATGAATTAGAATTTTTAAGAAAAGCTAAAAATGATGACTGTACTGATAGTTTGGAAGTAGCTTTATGGAATGTAATTTATCCTCCAAATATAGATATTAATTTCTTTAAGTCTAATTCAAATAAAAGGTTTGATTACTATACACCAAAAGTAGAGGATTGGATAGTAATTTAAATGTTAAACAAAAAAAGAAAGGAGTTAAAAATGGGTGAAGAATTAAAAGGAATTTCTAAAAATGAACTGAAAATATATGAAAACTTATTCAAAGTAATTTATCTTACTTCTAGAAGTTCTCTTTCAGAAGAAGAAGCAATAATGAAATCTTCTGTCTTGGTTCCATTTACAATAACAAGTTTATATCTTTCAATACTTAAGGAAAATGATTTAGATGTTAAGAAAATGAATAATTTCAATAGAAACGTAATAGCATCTAGTTTAATAATGCATAAAATGATTTTTGGATTTGCACAGAAAATTAAGAACATGAGTAAAGAAGAATTAGAAGATGTATTGAAAGGTAGAACAAACTTAGATGATTGGTCTACTAATACTTTACAGGAAATATATCAAACAGTTAGTAAGCAAGTAGAGAACGGTACTATAGAACTCATTACTAGTAGTTTAGAAACTTATACAAAGGAATTAAAGGGACTAAGTGATGTAGAAGGTGCACTAGCTAACTATATAATTAAAATGATATTTGAAACTATACAAGAGACATTTATAGAAGAGCTAGGATCCTCAATGAGTAAATAATTTCTCTATAAATACAGTTAACAGCAGTTTTTCTCCTCTCCTTTTCTGCTGTTAACTGTATTCTTAATTAACCTACCTTTAATAAATCAATAGGTGAATTATGTTGTGATTTGCTTTCAAATAGTTCTTTTCAAATATTGAATCAGTATAGTAATAATGAGAATTGTGGAGAGAATATAAAAATACATGGATTTAATAGTTTTATAAAACCAGGGATTAGTACTGATTACATTTATTTGTTTAGATTAGAAGAAAAAGAACTAGCTGATAAACGTATAAGTGATACTAATAACATATCAGTAGAAGAAACGTTAATGTTGCAGTATTTTAAATCCTATCATTTTAAATCCTATAATGGTAAAAGTTTCACAGTTAAAGTTGGTTCTGATGTACCTGGTTTAATATGGGGATTGTTTTTTGCACCTATGGATAGTTCATCGTTAAAGTACATTAAAAGAAAAACACCAATTATTAAGAAAATTGATATAAACAGATAAATTAAGGAGATAGATTATGAAATATAATGTTAAAATATGGATAGATGGAGCTTGTGCTGGTAACCCTGGTACAATGGGTATTGGTATTGTAATGGAAAGTGGAATGTATAGAAAAGAAATAAGTAAGAAGATGACAATTGGTACTAATAATAGAGCGGAGTTACTGGCACTAATAGAAGCTCTTAAAGAACTTAAACATAAAGAAGAAACTGACCTGGTTATTTATACAGATAGTCAGTATGTAATAAATATATTGACTAAAAACTATAAAGCTAGAGCAAATAAGGATTTAATAGCATATGCTAAGAAGTTATTAGAACAGGTAGGAAGGGTAGAGTTTAGAAAAGTTACAGCTCATGATGGTGAATTAAATAATGAAAGAGCAGATAAATTAGCTAAGGATGCTATTAACAGTGAGTTTCAAGGTCAGTCTACTAAAAATCAAATTAACTTAAACTAACAACAAAAATAAAGGAGTAATATCATGGAAAACATGTTTATTATCAAAGGTATGAAACAATTGTTTTCATTTTTTATTCTCATGAAAGCAAATGTTGCAAAAAAACAAGACTTAACACCAGAAGAGAAATTTGAAATTTTAATCATTTTAGATACAATTTATTCTCTAATGGTGTTTAAGAAAGAAGAAAACGAAAAATTAAATGGTGCATATCTTAATTCAAGCGATGTAGGACTGGGAATGTCCATAGCTTATGCGCTATTGAAAGAGTATTCTACTTACAGTTTTGCAATTCTGCACTTAGAAAGCGAAAAGATTAATCAACTTGGTAACATTTTAGATGAAGTGTATATAAATACAATTAAAGAAATTGATGATAGAAAGATAAATCTTAACAGCATGGAATATGATATTATGAAGATTATGGAAATCTATGAGAAAATGACAAGTGGTCAGAATGATAACTTAACAAACATTAAACCAGAAATGATAAACTAAAAATAAGGAGAAATATTATGGAAATTAGAACTAAATTAATAGACAGAGTAACTGAATTTAAGTTACTGGCAGTTTCTATGGAAAGTGAAATTCCAATTTTATTAGTAGGTAATCCTGGAACTGCTAAAACTCAACTAGTATTAGACTTTTGTCAATCTTTGGGATTAAATACGATATTTAAGCAATTAAGTTATGATACCCGTAAAGAGGAATTCTATGGTTATATAGATCCAGTAGCATTAACACAGAAAGGAGAGCTTAGAAGAATTGGTGGATTAGATGAAAATACAGAAGCGCTATTAATAGACGAAGTCGATAAAGCAAACTCTCAAAATAGAAATCTTCTCCTCTCAATATTGAGAGAGAGAAAGATTTTTGACGGTTCCAGAATGAGAGATTTAAGCAAATTAAAATTAATCGTTGGTACAACTAATATTGATATCAAAGAAACTTCATCAGAAGCATTTTTAGACAGATTTGTTATCAAAGCGAAAGTAAATCCACTTGGTTTTGATATGTTGTTTGGAAGAAAATTAAAAGAATATACATTGAATATTGAAAAGTTACAGGAAAAGGAAGAAGTTGAAGATGTATTTGCTTTCATAGCAAATGCTGTTAAAAAGTATCACGTGAGTTTGACTGACAGAACAGTAGTAACTCTTAATCATCTTATTCCAGTTTTGACAGATTATCTTGAAGGTTATGAGTTATATAAAGTGGTAGGATTATATGTACTTGGTTTAGAAGTTACCGATTTAAATAATATTCTTCCAAGACATTTAACGATAATGAGTGAAATAGAAAAAGCATTAGAAGACCTTGATAGAGTAAAAGACCCTGTAAAAAGAGTTCCTATTCAAGGTAATCTAGTTAACTTAGCCAATGAATTAAGACAGCTCGGAAGAGAAGATAAAGCTAAAGAGTTATTGGAGATAATTGCAACTAAAAGTATAACTTAGGGAGTTAATTATGAGCTGGAGAAAATATTTTAGCAGATATAGATACAGAGAAAACTGGGATGATGACTTATATAACAGTTACTATAATTATCATTACAGTTCTCTGTATAATTTTGACTATTATTCGCGGTATTTTGAGATGGTTGAAGGTGTTTTAATGAATGCTAAAGAATATAAAAGTACTATTATGAGAGCTATTGAAAGAACTTTGAAATATTTGAGTGATAGTGTTGAAAGACTTAGAAGTCTAAATGATAAGGGAAAGATTAGTGATGATACTTTTATGGACAAAGAAAGAGAGATTAGCAATTATATTAGAATCCTTCAATCAGTAAAATATAATTTTGAAGAACAACAGGTAAGCGATAGTGATATTTTGGAAATGATAAAGTTTACAAATGATGATAAGCAGACTAAAGTTCATAGTGAAGTTGGGAAAATAGTTAAGGTTTTATCAGTATTGTATGTAGATTTATTAGCATATTTATTTGATGAAAGAGCAGAGATTAGAGATTTAAGTACAGAACCATTGTTTTTAAGGTATTTACTGTTAAATGCTATGAGCTCTTATAAAGAACTTATAGACAGTGATAGAGATTTATATACGATGCTGTTAACCTTAGCTATAATGTGGGCATCTACTTTCAACTACCATGATAGTGATAAAAATGGTAGTGCTGTAGATACTTATGAAGGTATAATGATGACAGAGAAACCAGATGATAGTCAGAGTAATAGCAGTGGTAAGAAAAAGAGAAGAAAGAAGAAACAAAATCAAGAAGAAGACGTCGATAAGAATAATATGAAACCAGGGAAAGATTTTAGAGATATTGATACGAGATATCTTAGAGAAATAATAAATGAAGCTGTTTCTAGTTTGTTAGATTATAAGAAATTAGATGAACTCTTTCGTAGAGAAACATATGAAGAATATAAAAGGGAAATAAAGAGATCTAAGATATTTAGAGACGTTAAAGATCAGGTAAAACATGTTGTAAGTCAGTTTCTGTCAAATACTGAATTATGTTTAACTTATTCTCATAATCCTCCTGTAATGTTAGATATTGAGACGATTTTAAGAATATTAGATGGAGATTATGAAGATATAGATTTTGGTAGAAGAGTATTTGATAGATTAGTTCTGATGATTGATGTTTCAGGTAGTGTAGATGAAGATAAAAGAAAAGCCATGAGAGTGTTTGTAACTGCTCTTATGGAAGAAGGAGTGTATATAGACAAAGTGATTTTATTTAATACTGATATTGTAAGAAAGTATGATAATGCTAAAGAATATTTATTAAGAGATGATCGTACAGAAGGTGGTACAAATATATTAAATACTTTAGTTAAAGTTGGTAGAGATTATAAAGATAATATTCTTATTCTCACTGATCTTGAAGATGATCCTATAAAAATTGATGATGAGTTATATAAGAGAATGGGAATAGTATTTTTCAATTATAAAGAACATGCAAAATATGTACCAGAGAAATGGCAGGAAATGTATGGAGATAGAATTGTAAAATCAATTATTCTTGAAGACAATAATTCATAGGGAATGCTGTTAACAGCATTCCCTATGATTTGAAAGGTCAAGATATCAAAACAATAAAAGGAGATTTATTATGGGTGCTTATAAAAGAATTGCGTACTATTTAAACTTACGGTATCCTGTTAGAATTAAAAAGATACCGGAAAATGAAGGTGGTGGATATTGTGCCTGGATCCCTACTTTCGGAGAAAACTGTTTAGTAGCAGATGGCCAGACATGGAATCAGGCAATAGATAATTTGAATAAACTGAAAGAAGCTTACATTATTGAGCTGTTTGAAAAAGGCGAAAAAATACCAGAACCGTAATTAACAAAAAAAAGGAGTAAAACCATGTTTGATATAATAACAGTTAATAAAGCATTAGAGTGGTACAAGGGTTTAGATATTGATAAAAAAATTCAGCTTAAGAATTTTAGCCACCTGATCTGTGGTATTGAATGGACTGATTTTAGTCCTTTATTTAATATCAGAGAGCGTATCATTATACTCTACAGTAAACTAGTTTCACCTGGTATAATTAAAAATTAAGGAGTAAAAAAATGAAAGCTATAGAAATTCTAAAAACAATCTTTCTGTTTGTATCTTTTTTAATTGCTTTAAACTTAATAAGCTTTCTAGTATTTAAAGTAATAGTTTTGTACGTAGAATTTTTAGCACAGTATCCGTTTGCTGCATTTGTTATGTTTACTTTATGGGTTGTTTTTCTTTCTTTCGCCTTGATTGATGCTGTTAAAAAGGCAAAGAGACAAGAAGATGTGATGGTACACTATTATAGACAAAGAGCTAAGAACTTGAAAAAGTTTCTTGAAGAAGAAATGAAAAATGGGATAAATTTGGAGGATGAAGGAAATGAAGTTACCTAAAGTACTAATAACATTTGTAGCGTTTATATTGATAAATATCTTTGTTGTTGCCTTTCTGTTTGCTACATATATATACATAAGGCTATTTACAGAGTTTCCTATAATTATGTTGGGTTTAGGACTTGTGATATTGGTTATAACAGTAATCTTATTTGGAGTAAAAGATTTTGTGAATGATGATCGATAAGGTCTAGATACTATATTCAAAAATAAACCAGGAAGATACTAAAAATGGAAAATTTAGAAAATAAACCCTGGGTACAGGATTATTATCATTCTCTCTTAGAGTGGGAGAGAGAATGGTATAATGAAAATAGTCCACTCGGAAATAAAATAATAAGGAGTACAGTTATGAATCCTAAACAGCAATTTTATAAGATATTATTGAGTTATGGTTTAGATGTAAGAGTAACTCAAAGAGATGCTCAAAGCTCTGCTTTTGTTTCCATCTATAAGGTGAATGAGAAGGCTGATGATGTAGATCGAAACTTAGAATTGCTGACCAGACTTAAAGAACTTCCTGATTTTAAATATTTTGCATTCAGATTTAAAGACAGGAGTGGGATTGAAAGAATAGTTCCTGTCTCAAGTATGTCTCCAAGACGTGGTCAATGGAGGGAGACTGCTAATGGAAGTAAATTCTGGTCTGCAACTCAGTTGTTAGCAGCGGTTGGTGCTAACACACTAGAATTTGATATCATATCTCTTGAAAGAGATAAACTCGACGTTCAAGAGACCACTGTACAACCAAAGAATGAGATCGAGGTTCTCTAATGAATATATACAACGAATATAATCAATCCTCCAGGGATGCTGTTAATAGCATCCCTCTTTTTTAAGATATTAAAAACTGATAGTGAGACAATAATGTCTCACTATTTTTTTTAAATATGTGGTTTTATAGTTAAATTCTCTTAAGATACTATATTAGTAAAAGGAGTAGAAAATGGTTGATTTAAACTCAATATTCAAGATAAACCTAAGTGAGAGTTTCACCTCCTCTGTTAATGGTAAACTTTGGTTTATTGTTTTTATCGATATAATAGACGAAACCTTTGCGCGAAAAATTAGCAGCCAAAGCAGTTTAGAGTTGTTTTTAGAGCCCTTCAAAGGAAGGCGACTAATTCTTGATTTGAGTGACGAAGAAACGAATCAAGAATTAAAGCGCGAGGTACCGATTTCTTGGATGAAATATTCGTCCAAGAAATTAAAGCCTTATCTTGCTCTCACTGGCAATAATAGTAAAATCAAAGTAAATAGATTTGAATTTATATGAGGGATATTTCCCTCATATTTTTTTTCTGGGTGGTTTTCCACCATACATTTGCGACAATTTTTTTAAACATTTTCTCAAAATTGAGAATTTTCTGTTGTAGGAGGTAATTGTTCAGGAGGAATTTCAGTATAATCTATATCTTTTACATTATTTTTCTCTTTTTTAGGAGTTAAAGTAAAGTCTTCAGGCAATTTTCCAGTTAATTTTAATAGCGGTAAGATGCTGTTAAGGTGTGTTTGAGAGCCTTTTCTTACATTTTTCATAAAACTTTTAACATAATCAAGTAAATTTTCATCAGAAAAGTCTGGATCTTCTTGAATTTTCTTAAGAAATTCACTGTTATATATGTCTCTTATTTGTTCCATAACACCCTCATCGTTTAATAATTTGATTAAAATACTTAAAAATTTTCTTTTACTTACTGTCATTTTAAGTTTTGGAGCTAAAACCATTTTTAATGCTCTAACAGGGTCTATACCAGATGCTACTAACAAAGCAAATTGTTCTTTAAAAGCATCACTTTCTAAATTTCTAGTTAATTTACTCTTACCAGAAAGCGAAAATTGGTCAATATTAGTTGTCATTCCATAGAATTTATTGAATTTATAGCCTTTTTTTGTTTTATATAACGCAAAAGTACCATTAGGAAAGCGAAATAGGTAGTTATCTTTTAATTTAGAGATGTTTAGTAGCGGTAGTAAATATCCATCATATGCTTCTATATAGTCTCCTACTTGTACTTGACTAGGACTAAATTCACCCCATCTAAAATATTCTTTATTTGGATTATGTTTTTTAAATTCTTCTATATTGTCATAAATTATATATTCACCTTCATACTGTCCTGTAGGTATTCTAAAGTATCTCATAATTTCTCCTGAAAGGTTTATTTACTAAAATTCTAAAGTAATGTCTAGATACAATAAGCCATTAGATACTGACACATAATTAACATAGCCAACTAGGTTTTTCGCATATAACCTAGCAACGGGCTACAGAGCTTGATGACCCAAAGGTTCGGGATACTCTGTAGTCGGGTTAGCCGCCTTGATATGGGCAGAACTATTACGGGTAACCGCATCAAAATGTCAAAGTTTGCATTGCTAATTTAATATTAAACCGAAACATTTTCAATAAGTTTCAGTTAAAAGGTTCACTTACTAAAACTAAAAAAGGTGTAATATGAGTAATTACTGTCATGTCTGTGGTTATCCTCTCCAAGAAGGGGAAAACAATTATTACACAAACTATTTATGTAAAAGGTGTTTTGAGAAAATTATAACATACCGCTATTACATCCATATATGTCCACTACATTTGGTACCTCAAAGGTTAGAAGCAATACTTGATCCTACTAGAATTAAACAAAGAACTCAATATATCATGGACAAATCATGTAAATTTAATCTTACAGAAGAAAGACATTGAAAGGTCTATTTACTAAAAATTTAAAAACAAAATAAGGAGTAAAAATATGCCTACCTTTATTTATGAAATCAAAGCAAGAATAGTAGAGGTTTATGAAGAAGAAAAAGAAGCCTCTATAACTATTGTATCTGACAGGCAGTTAATTCAACCTGAAATTGAACTAAAACTAATTAGAGGAGACTACGAAGAACTAAAAGAAGGAGAAATTTTATCCGCAAATACTCAAAGATATGTTTCTAATGTAGAAAGAATTACAGAAATAAATCCATATACAATTAAAACAATCAAGGAGTAATAAAAATGGGATATTTAGATAACATAGTTAAAGATAAAATCAATGTAAATCCTGCTAAACTTTTCTTATATTCGCATACCAAAGTAGGTAAAACTACTTTAGCAAGCAAACTACCTAATGCTTTAATAATCGATACCGAAGATGGTAGTAATTTCATTACTGGTAATGTTTTTAATCTAAGAGAAGTATTAAGAAATAATCCAGATAAAAGGCACTACAATATTCTTTATGAGTTAGCCAATGAGCTGAAGGCCGTTAAACAAAGTGGTAAATTGAATATCGAATATGTTGTAATCGATACTGTAACAGCATTACAAGATATTGCAGAAGATTATGCAACTGATATGTATAAAGCTACTGCGTTAGGAAAAAATTTCAAAGGTAGAAGTGTACTAGAGCTTCCACAAGGAGCTGGTTATTATTGGTTAAGAAAAGCATTTTCAAATATCTATAGCTGGTATGAAGGTATAGGTAAATGTTTAATACTTCTTGGTCATATAAAATTGGCTTCAATTCTTAAAGATGGTAAAGAGTTATCAGCAAGGGATATTGAGTTGGTAGGTAAATTAAAACAAATAGTTACTGCCGATTGTGATGCAATTGGTTATCTATATAGAGATAAAAATGAACCTAACAAAGTGATTGTAAGTTTTAAAACTGAACTTCAAGATTTAGCTACTGGTGCTAGACCTCCACATTTAAGAAACCAAGAATTTGTAATTTCAGAGTTAATGCCTGATGGCAATATAGTTGCCCATTGGGATAAAATATTCATAAACAATTAAAAATTAAGGAGTAAATAACTATGGCAGATTTAACAATTCCTTCCAATTATTCAAATCAAAGTTATAATCCATATTTTATTAACATTTATGAGATTAAAGATGTAACTTTTGAACCAGCAAGGTTTAAGAGTGATATATCTTTTACATTACATTTAATGAAAGAAGGAGATGATAATGGATATATACACTCTGTTTCCTTTTATGGAAATCTATACAAAAACGGTAATATACCAGCAAATATCTCTATGTTGTTAGTAGCGTGTGGAATTACTATCGTTCCATTTGATGTGAAGAAGAGAGTTATTGCTGAATTATTAGAACACGATACAAATAAGCAGACAGTTAAAGACTTATTAGTTGGTAAGAAGATTAAAATGCTAAAATATGTCTATGCCAAAGATATTAACACTGGTAAACCTAAGTATAAATTCTGGAATGGTAAATTAGCTGATTTAAAGAGAACAACTAATGTGTTTGATATAACTACTAAAAATGATAAAATAATCGAAGAATTTATGCTTAAGCTTAATAGCCGTTATCCGATTAGTGATTATAATCCAACTGTAGTAGAAGAATATAATAATCAACAAAATGGAGGAGTATCAGAAACGGAAACACAAATAGTTCCTAATAACAACAATATTCCATTTTAACAGCAAGGGAGTTTATCTCCCTTGCATATTGTTTAGCTAGAAATAAAGTGGAGATATAATATGAACATACAATTATTTGCCGAAATTGCTGTAGGAAGTGTAAGTAATCGTAATATAGTAGTTCCATACGATGATATACCTCAGTATATAAAACCTAATACAGAGGTATATCGATCATTTTATCTCTTTGATGAAAGAATAAAAGATCATTTTAACAGCGGTAGAAAGACACCTGAAGGATATATTTACGAATATTACATACCGCATTTAATAATTGATCTTGATAGAAAGAATTTAACTTATGAATTATTTTTAGAACAGTTAAAAGATTTATTAAACTATTTAATCAAAGATTTTAATTTAGAAGACAATTATAGAGTTTTTTACTCTGGTACTGGTTTCCATATTCATTTTCCTGATATATTTGGATTAACTCCTTCTAAAGATTTACCTGAAATAGTAAGAGAGAGCATGGAATATTATTTCAATAGATATAATATCGATACCAAAATTTATCATAAAAGAGCTTTAATTAGAGTACCATTTAGTTATAACAAAAAAACTGGTTTATATAAGGTTTATTTAACAGAAGAAGATTTGTATACTAAAAGTATTGAAGAAATTCAGGCAAAAGCTAAAGAGTTTGGTATTTTGCCAGTAAAAAGATTAGAGCCTGTAAGTACTACTGTTATTGCTATTAAACCCCAAGAAAAACCTATTACTCTTTCTACTCAAATGTCTATTGAGCCTTCTAATATTGTCACTTGTATGCAAAAACTATATAATAGAGGTGAAGTAATAGGGACGAGACACGAAAGTGTATTAAGACTTGCTTCATGGTTAATGAGGAATGGGGTTCCTATAGAGGGTGCAATAGCAATGTTAGAAAAGTATACTCCTAGTTTAGACAAATATGAATTAAGAAGAACTGTACTTAATGTTTATGAAAAGAAATACATGTATGGATGTGACGATAAAGTAATGAAACAATATTGTGATAGTAGGTGCATATTCTACATTAAAAAGAATTATTTAACAGAAGTAGCTACACCAAATGAAGTAGAAAATTTTTATAAGCGTTTTATTAGTGGCAATTACTTAGATGCTGCTATTAACCTTAAAGATATTATTCCTGATATTCCTAATGATTTTCAATTAATTCCTGGGAATATGATAGGATTAATTGGAGATACTGGTATTAATAAGTCTGCTCTTATGCAAGGTTTATCAATTCATTTTCAAAAACATGGCTCTGTACTATATATCAATACAGAAATGAGTGATATAGAAATGTATGAAAGATTTATTATGATAGCTTTTGATATGACAAGAGAACAAGTAAGAGGATATTATCAAATTAACAGCAATAGTTTAAGCAATACAATTAAGAATATTCTTTATACTAGAACTACTCCAAGTTTTAATGACTTGAAGGATATAATTATTAGACTTAGACCTAAAGTAGTTATAATTGATGTTATAGATGATATTTTTACTCAGAAATTAACGTTAAAAGATGAAGAGTATATGTATATGGAATTGAAGAATTTAGCTAAACAATATAACTTTATTCTATTTTTGGTACATCATATAAGTAAATCTGGAGCTACTGTGCCTACGTTTTTAAATAAACATTCGGGTAAAGGTAGTTCAGCATTTGAACAAAAATGTGATGTAGTATTAGGATTGATTGGTAACAGTACTGATGCAGAGAGAACATTAAAAGTTTTGAAGGGTAGAAGTCATCCTCCATTTGAAATAAAATTAACAGTTCAGCCAAACTATAAGTTTAAGGAGATAGATATATGGCAACCATGAAAGCTAAAAAAGGAAATCCATTTGAATATAACGTTATGTATTCATTAATGCAGATTAGAGATGATTGGGAAGTTATAAGACCAGATAGTAATTACGAAGGAGTAGATTTAATTGTTAAAACAGGCGAAGATGATTATTTCTTTGTTGAATGTAAAAATAGAAATTTAAGTTGGACACAATTAGTTAAATTATATAAGAAAAATGAGAATAAGGTATATAAGCTATTAAGAGAAATTACTAAGAATGTATATGGAGATTTTCCAGAATACTACATTGTGTTTAAACCTAAAAGATGTGAACCATTAGTGTTTTATTGCAATCATACACATGATGGTGATCATTATTATATGACTTCATTTGAAACTTTGTTTGATGGTGAATATAAAACAAGACCTAAGGGTTTTACGTTAGAAAAACTTATGACTAAAAAACAGGTTAACAGCAGTCCCTAATATGGAACCGCTGTTCCTTTATTAATAAAAAAACATTAAAAGGAGATTTACTATGGAAGGTAATGCAATTCACGAAATAATAAGTTATATTCAATCAAAATCTTCAGAAGTGATAAATAAGCTTCAAGAAGACGCAATTAGATGGCAAATTGGAAGATTAGATTTTTCAGAATGGTTAGACGATATAGCTGATTTATATCGTAGACAGTTTTTAACTGGCGTAACTGGAACGTTTAAAACTGGTACATATGAGTTTCTTGTATATGCTGATAGTAGAGTATCAATTTATATAAATACTGATGGAGAGGTTATGGGCATGTATGATAATTTTCAAGTAACTACAGGTATATCTGATCCTATTACATTGAGATTTCTAGAAGAATTATTTGACTATTTAGAAAATATTTACATGGATGATTAATGAAAGGAAATAGTTATGCAAATATTTGTAGAACCTAATTTATCAAATAATTGGAAATGCAACATTTGTAATACATCTGCTGTTAAACCTGTTATATTAGTACCGATAGTGTCTATCAAAGATTATAACAACCAGAACAAAGATATAGAAGCTATACAAGTGCATTTGGAATGTATAATAAATGGTTTAATTTTTGTTCGAGAGTTAAATTCGTATTGTTTAAGTGTAAACGAAAACAAGGAGTAAAAAAATGGGAACAATTAGATTAGTAACATTTAGTTTTGTTACTGATACTTTGGTTAAAGTAAATTTAAGTCCAGAAGGATATAACGCAAAATACTGGATAAAATTGAAACCTAATTTTGATAATTTAGAAAGAAACGAAACAATAAGTTATGCA
>JABLYA010000003.1 GCA_013177855.1 Ignavibacteria bacterium | reverse complement strand
AAAAAAAAACAAGAAGGGCTATTCGCCCTTCTTTGGGTTTATTGGGAGATAGACCTCATTGTTTGGGCCTATTATCCCATGTTTCCTTATAAAACCATTCACGGGACGAACCCGTACAATCATATTCTCATCGGGCATTAAGTACCCGATGAAGTAATACTTTTCCCCATCGTGTTCAATCGTATACGATGAGGGTTCACTAAATTTTTTAAACTCCATAATTTTAAGTTTTTAAGACCGAAACAACGGGGGGTCTCAGGAGGGGGTTAGTTTCTCTCACGCAATCCACATAAAAATTTTTAAAAATAAAAAAAAATTTTAAAAAAATTTTGATTTTGTTATACACGTAGCAGTTTTGGTGTTATTGGGGGTTATAGTATTTCAGTGGTATTTATACAGTTATTAACAGGGTTTGTTAACAAGGTATAAATTTTATAACTTTGTGGAGTAATAGAACCAGTCAGGTATTTTTAGTTTAGGTATATGGATTAAGATTTAATAGTTTTAAAGCGATTTAAGACACGTTTCATAGTTGGGTGGTATAAAATACTAGTCAAGTAATTCCAATTTCTCTAATAGGCTAAAATGGGGTAATATTAAGATTTAGTTATAGAGATATTTACTAAGGTCAAGTTACTACCAATATATAAAACATTTTACATATGATAATTACATGCAAGAAACAAGAAAAAGAAAAGAAAGAAGCAAAGAAAAGAAAAAGAAAAAAAGTAGATCTATAATTATAATATATATTAATTAAATATTATAATCTTTATAAAAAACAGCTTTTTTTTTAAAAAGTCAAGAGTTTTTAGAAAAAGTTTTCAACAATTTATTAACAATCATTGTTAATAACTATTGATATTTTATAAACAGTGTTAGTTATCAATAAGTTAGTATTTATTAGTTATTAACAATAGATTTTTATTATGTTATTTATTTGAAAATGATTGTGAATTGTTCACATTTTAACAAAATAGTTATCTTTGCGAAAATTTATCACTATGCCAAAAGGAAGACCAAGAAAAAATTTAAATGAGGCTATAGAGAACATAAAGGATAAGCCTATAAAAAACATGTCTGATGAACTAAAACAACAGTTGATAAATACAGTAGAAGAAGTTATTAATGAAACTATAGAAAGTAAATTAGAAAGATTTAGAGATGATTTAGATAAAGTAACTACACCTCCTAAAACTTTAAGTGAGTTACATTTTGTTATAGACTTGCTTAAAAAGATAATAAACATTGACGATATAGAAGTAAAAATTACTTCTATAAAGTATGGATTAAGTAGTAAACCTTTTAGTAATTACCAATTTGAATATTTGATAAGAATAGGAAATATCATAGAAATTAAAGTTAACAAAATAGAATGGAGACCTACAATGAAAGATATTATTCAATTCTTACTTAAATAAAAATTGTTATGAAAAACACAGATATTCACATTAAACCCTCTAAAGTAGGATCTTTAAGAAAACATCTTAAAGTTAAAAATGGAGAAAAAATCCCAATTAAAGCTTTAGCTATTAAACCTAGTGATAGCCCAGCTATAGTAAAGAAAAAAACATTTGCTAAAAACGCTAGAAAATGGAAAAGAAAGTAATTGTTTCAGATGAAACAGATAAAATAGAATTTGATTCTATTACAAAAGCTGCTGATTTTCTTAATTGCGCTAGAAGTACTGTTAGAGAAGCCTCAAAAACAAACAGGAAGATATCAAATAAGTATACTGTCAAAATAGTAAAAGAAGAAAATGTAGTAAATACAAATGTTAGTAATAAACCTAATACAATAAGTTCATCTAACAACATTCAAATAAATGAAAAAGGGTATCACCTTATTATGGGATGTGTGCATTCTCCGTATTATAATGAGGTGTTAATGTCTAAAATAATAAATCTAACACAAGACACTTATTTTAAATCTGTTATATTTATAGGAGATTTATCAGATTTAAGTGCTTTATCTAAATATGATGTAAATAAGGTGAACAAAGGAGTGCAGTTATCTTATGAATATGAAGTAACAGAAGAATTAATAAGTAGATTTAATCATATACATACTAAGATTTATTTGGAAGGTAACCATGAATACAGGTATGAAAAATATCTACAGAATTTAGAGAATTATAAACTAGGGGCTGCTATAGAATCTATAGAAAAAGGAATGCATCTTAGTAGATATAATGTTAAATATATTAAAGGATATCCAAATAATTACGTAGATTTAAATGGAATACAGCTTATTCATGGTATCTACACAAATATAAATTCACCAAAAAAACACTTGGATAAAGTAAAACAGAATGTTATCTTTGCACATACACATAAGTTTGCAATTTATAATGAAAATGGTATAACAGCCTATAATATTGGATTTTTAGGAGATGTTAATGCTGATATTTTTTCATATGTATCAAGATTTGATAAACTTAATTGGAGTAATGGATTTTGTATTGTATATGTTGATGATAATTTTAATAATTTTGTAATACCAATTATAGTAACCAATAACAAATTTATATTTAACAATAAAACCTATTGATATGCTGTTTAAAAAAGTAACTAAGATGAATTTCTTAAGAGATCCAGATACTAACAAAAAATATGGATTAGGATTTGAAACTACTATTTATTTGATAAATAAAAAAATGTACTCATCTTATGTTGAAGTATACTATGAATTTGCTGAAGAAGAAAAAGATACTATAAAATCAATTAAAGGTTTTAAAGTATGAAAGTACCAATAAAGACTACAAATGAAAAATTTTATAGACAACTATTAGAGTTGTTAAAGCCGTTTCCACCTATTAACGCTTGTACACCAAGTGAATTGGATGTATTAGGGCATTTATTGTATTATAACGATTTTTACATAGACATATCATTACCAATGAGAGATAAAATTATCTTTGATTATGATACTATGATAGCTATATGTAATAAATTGAATATGAATGAATATATATATAGAAATATTCTTACACAGTTAAGAAAAAAAAGTATTGTAGATAAGAAAAGTTTGAAATTTAGACCTTATATAAAGGATAAAAACAACTATAGTATTTCATTTATATTTAGCATAGACAATGGGGAATGATAGATTTATTCCAATAATAGGCATAGCTTCTAAAGATATTGGATCATCTTTAGAGGCTATGTTTAATATTATTTTAAAAATGACAGATGGATATGACTTCTATGATATTTATACATTTTTAGATGAAGATATTGAATTAAAGTTTATTATAACTAATGATAAATGTATTATAACATTTAACATGAAAAGCTAAGGCTATGCATATAATACAAAAACAACAAAAAGAGGTTATTAATAAGATGGTTAAAGAGTTGGATTTAACCAAAGAAGAGATAGAAGAAATAATAGGATTATACTTTAAATATTTAAAACTAGAGATTACTAAACTAAAACCCAGTGAATTAACAGTTGAAGATATTCCTAATATTCCTTATTTACCTATAGGTTCTTACTTTATAATAAAACCTAGAATAGCTAGATTAAGAAACTACATTAAAAAAGTGGAGAGATCTAAAAATGAGGTTACTGGACAGAACGAAGGATAATAATATAGTAATATCTACAGAAGCTTTAACAATAAATAGCTTTAAAAAAATATGGGAAAGAGATAAAACAAAATCTAAAGATAGAGCTATAAAAGAATTAGCTTTTATATTCTTTTATTGTGATTTTAAATCGCCCTATTCTGCTTATGATGAGGAAGATAAATTACAAGTAATATCAGAAGAGTTGTTAGGTAAAGATAAAAAATTTAATTTAAAAGATCCATTGATAGTAGAAGCTATAGAATCATATAAAAGAACACAAGAAACTTTTAGCATGAAGTTTTTAAAATCTGCTAAAAAAGCAGCTATAGAGTTAATAAATTTCTTTAATAATATTAGGTTAGATGAAAGAAATGCTAATGGTTCTCCTGTGTATAAACCAGCTGATATTACAAATGCCCTAAGTCAAAGTGTTAAAGTTATAGAAGCTTTAGATAGATGGGAAGAAAAAGTAAAACAAGAGATAAATTTACAAGAATCAAAAATTAGAGGTGGTGGTCAAGTAGGATATTTTGAAGACTAATATCTACTAATATGGAATTTACTTATTTAAACCCTAATAACATACCTAAATTTAGAGAAGCAGCTTTGTATTTTGAAGAACATGGGGTGTATACTAAACATCTTCCAGGTACTTCAGGGTATCTAAATTATTGGAAAGAACAAGTTAAAAGGTGTTTATATGGGTATAGAATAGGGAATGATTACATCACTGGATATAATTATTTTTATTGGAATTTTTCTAGAATTATTATAGTAAAAACAGTGGTAGATGAGTTTGGTATAGAACGTACAGATAGATATGAATCTTTTCCTGAACCTTGGGATTATGATAAATATTTTTTTGATTATGTAGAAGAAGCTGAAAAAAATGGAAAACATGCTGTAGTATTAAAAGCTCGTGGTGTTGGTTATAGTTTTAAAGGAGCTTCTATGTGTAATAGAAATTACTTCTTAATAAAAAATAGTAAATCCTTTGTTGTAACAAGTAAAAGTAACTACATGTTTGAAGATGGTATACTTGCTAAAGCATGGGATATGATGGATTTTATAGATACAAATACAGCATGGTACAAAAGAAGACAATTTTTAAATAAGATAGATCATAAAAGAGCTTCATACCAAAAAGATATTGATGGAGTTAAAGTTGAAGCTGGGTATAAAAGTGAAATAATGGGGATAGTCACAGGTCAGGATGTAAATAAATTAAGGGGTAAAAGAGGTAAATTAATATTGATAGATGAAGCTGGTTCTTTTAATGACTTATTAACAGCTTGGAATATTATAAGACCTTCTGTAGAACAAGGTAATAAAACATTTGGTCTTATATTAGCTATGGGTACTGGTGGAGATGCTGAAAGTAATTTTATGGGATTGGAAGAATTATTTTTCTATCCAAAAGGATATAATGTATTCTACATAAATAATATATGGTCAGATCCTCCTATCGGAGAATGTGCTTTTTTTGTTCCTAAATGGGCTAATCTTGAAGGATTTTATGATAAAAATACGGGTATTTCCGATAAAGAAAATGCTATAAATTTTATAGAAAATAAATTACTTTCTGAAGCTAAAGAAGCTAAAGACCCAAATGTGTTGTTAAAGGCTAAAGCAGAAAATTGTATTATACCAGAGGATGCTTTAACTAGAATAAAAAATAATTTTTTCCCAATATCTTACCTTAAACAAAGATTAGCAGAACTAACAATAAACAAAAAATATAAAGATTCCGAAAGTATTGGGTATTTAACATACGATGATAATTCTAATATACAATGGGTAGAAAATAGATCTTTATCTCCAATTTATGATTATCCATTATCTACAAATAAAGTAGAAGGTTGTATTGTAATTTATGAACATCCTGTTAAAGATGATCATGGTAATGTAAGACCATATATTTATATAGCTGGTACAGACCCTTATGATGATGATGAATCAGAAACTACATCTTTGGGAAGTACGTTAGTAATGAATATATTAACAGGAAGAATTGTAGCAGAATATACAGGAAGACCTCCAACAGCAAAAGAATATTACGAAAATGTGTTAAGATTATTAAAATATTACAATGCTATATGTAACTATGAACAAAACAAAAAAGGTATGTTTGCCTATTTTGAACAAAAAAACGCATTGTATCTATTAGCAGACACTCCTAAAATATTGAAAGATAGAGAATTATTGAATACAAATGGTAAAGGAAATAAATCTAAAGGTACTTTAGCCACAGAAGCTATAAATAAGTATGCAAGAGAATTAATAAAATCATGGTTATTAGAGACAGCTTATAATAAAGAGCATAGTAACATTCATGAATTAGTACAAATAGCTTTAATAAAAGAATTGATTTATTGGGCACCTGGTATAAATGCAGATAGAATTAGTGCATTAGGTATGTTATTAATTCTCAGAGAAGATTTAATAAAATATGCAGATCAAATTAAAAGTATAAGTAATAAACCATATCCTGGAAGTGATCCTATATTTAATAGAATTTTACATAGAGGAAAAATTGTTGGTAGATTTTAATTATGACATTGAAAATAATTTAACTATTCATATCTAAATATAGTAAATTCTTTATTTAATTTTGTAAAAATTTAGTTATTATGTTAACATCTTTATCTAATTTTCCTAGACAAAAGTTACCAACAAATAAAAAGACAGATAAATGGCAGAATGAATGTGTAGATGCCTTATTGTCTTTATCATATTCTACATCTGGTACAAATGTTAGAGCTACTAAAAGAGAGATCATAGAAAACTATAATCTATGGAATGGTGTATTAGATGAAGATGCTATAAATTGGGCTGTAAATCCTTTTGGTTTAAGTATTAAATCATTTCCTGCTAATATACCACATTATTTTATAATCAACAATAAATTAAAGATATTAATTGGTGAAGAGTTAAGAAGAGGATTCGACTACACTGCTTATGTAGTTAATTCTGATGCTGTTAGTGAAAAATTAGAATATGTAAAAAAAACCATAATAGACAATTTATTAAAAGTAGTAACTGAAGATGAAGAACCTGATCCACAGAAATATCAGGAAAAAGCTGCTAAAGTATTAAAATGGGCTAAATATGAAGCTTTTGATTTAAGAGAACGTGTAGCAAATCAACTATTAAAATATATTTACATAGATCAAGAGCTAAAATTTAAGTTTAATCAAGGGTTTAAAGATTTACTTATAGCTGGTGAAGAAATATATAAAGTAGATATTTTAGGTAAAAAACTTGTAGTAAGAAAATGTGATCCAAGAAATATTATAGTTTTGGGATTAACAGATAGCCCTTTTATAGAAGATGCTGAAGCTATTATAGAAGAGTATTATAAAAGTGTATCTTCTATTATAGATGATTATTATGATTATTTAACTGAAGCACAAATAGATCAATTAGAAAAGAAAACTGTTGGAAGTTCTGATACAGGAGATTCACTGTTAAATTATACTTTACCAGACATAGATTTAAGAGTATTTGCAGAACATTCTGATGGAACAATTAGTACAAATGATGCTTATAGTTATTATGATTCTCAAGGAAATGTAAAAGTATCTGTAGTAACATGGAAAACACGTAGAAAAGTAGGAATACTACAATACTATGATGAATATGGTTATTCACAAAGAGAGTTAGTAGATGAAAATTATGTACCAAATCCAGCATTAGGAGAAGAAGTTAAATGGTTTTGGGTAAATGAATGGTTTGAAAAAACTAAAATAGGAAGTGATATTTATATAAAAGGAGGCCCAGTATCAATACAACCAAGAGATATGGATAATATATCCATATCAATGTGTCCATATGTTGGTATTGTGTATAATACTAACAATTTAAGAGCTAAATCTCTTTTAAGTATGTTAAAGCCATATTCATATTTTTATGATGTTATAGCTTATAGACTTGATAAAGCTATAGCTAAGTATCAAGGGCCAATGATAGAAATGGATTTTGCTAAAATGCCTGAAGGATGGACACCTGAGAAATGGTTATATCAAGGATATGAAACAGGTTATTTATATATTGATAGCTTTAATGAATCTAATAAACCACATTTAAGAGGGGTATTGGGTGGGCATTTTAATACTACCAATAAGGTAATAAATCCTGATATGGGTAATTACATAAAGGATTTATTAACTATTTTACAATTTATACAAGATGAGATAAGTATAGTATCTGGAGTATCTAGACAAAGAGAAGGAGCTATTGATGCCAGAGAAAGTGTTGGTGGTGTAGAAAGATCTGTCACCCAAAGCTCGATGAATACAGAAGATCTATTTTTTGTGCATTCATTAGTAAAAATTAAAGTAATGGAGGTTGTATTAGAATTTGCAAAATATGTATATCCCAATAATAATACTATAATTCAATATATAGCAGATTCAGATTTAGCTAGAGAAATTTTAGAAATAGATGGTGGATTATTTTCAACAGCTAACTATGGAGTTGTAATCTCTAATAATGAGCTTAATAAATCTAAAGAGACTATAAAAGAACTAGCTAAAACAGCTTTAAGTGCTCAAGTCCTTAATTTTTCTAAAGTTGTAGATATATTAATGTCAGATTCTTTATCTGATACAAGAAGAAAATTAGAACAATACGAAGATGAAATGCTTCAAATACAAGCTAAGAATGCTGAAGAAGCTCAAAAGATTGAAATGCAAAAGATACAAAAAGAAGAAGAAGCTAAAGAAAAAGATAGACAGTTAAAATATGACCTTGAAAAATTAAAATCTGACACAGATCTTGAAATTAAATTATTAGAATTAGAAATAAAAGAAAAAGAATTAGCTTTAAAAGAAAAAGAAATAGAGCTAAAAGCTAACACTGATATTGAATTGTTAAATAATAAGAAGGATATAGATACTAAAGCTATAGAGAATAAAAAAGAAGAGATAGAGTTAAAAAAGGAACAATTAAGAACAAACAATAAAAATATTGAGTCATGAGCAATTCATCTAAAAAATTAGATTTAATAAAAGAATATAGATCTAATCCTGACATTAATAAACAGAAATCTCTTATAGAATTCATAAAAGAGAAAGAAAAAACAATTAAAGAAAATGAGGTTAAAGCTATAAATGAAATTAAACCTCAAGTCAATCAAGATAATACAAATACTATAACTCCTCAAAAAAGTAAAATAGAATTAATTGAGGAATGGAAAAATAAGCCATTAGTGTATGATTTAGAATACTATAAAGGAGATACAGAAGAAGATGAATTATTCAAAGAATTTGACTATACAGAGTATTTAAAGTATATTAGGGATAAAAAAATAGGGCTATAATAATTTAAATTTTTATTATGAATAATAGAAATTTTGATCTATACAGTATACATATTTAAATACAATTTTTAATTTTGTATGGTACAATTACATGCTGTGAATTGATTACATTAATACTTATACAGCCATGGCGAAGAAAATGTCTAAAACAGAAAAAGAGAATATAAGAAAGTCTCTTGAAAGTTATAAAGAGACTAGGAAAAGTTTTAAACCAGAGTCTCCTAAAGTAGAATTGAATACATCTGGTCTAAGGAGTGGTTTAAAGGAAATTCCATCCACTAGAAAAGCTTCTACTACTACAAGTAATACTATTACTTTTAAAGAAGCATTTGCAAATGCTAAAAAACAAGGGTTAAAAACATTTGAGTGGAATGGTAAAAAATATACTACAGAAGAAAAAAATAAAGCTTCAAGTACAACCACACAGCCAAGTACCAGTAAAAAATCTAGTACAACTACACAATCAAGTACTAATAAAAAATCTACTACAACTACACAACCAAGCTCTAGCAATAAATCTACTACAGGTACACAACCAACCAAAGCTTGGCATCCACCTATGGTATTATCTGAAAACTATGAGGAACCTAAAAAAAATAAAAACATAACCACTTTTGAAGAAGAATTTAATAAAAGTAAATCCAAAAGTGTAAAAAAAGAACCTAAAATTACAACAACTCCTCAAAATAAAAATAATTTTGAAATTAAAGATTCTGCAGCTCTTAATAAGAATTTTGAAATACTTGTAAGAAAGTATAGAAAAGAATATGAAAATGCTAATGGAAAAGCACCATCAATATTTGAACTAGCTAAAATTAGAAAAAGAGCAAATGAAGAATCACAAAAAATGTATAGACAAGCTGTAGAAAATAAAAAGAAAACTAAAAAAAGCTAAATAAATTATACAAAAACTTAAAAAATAAATACATATGAACGATTTATTTGACACCAATTTAAATCAGTTATTTGATGTTGACGGTGATATCCCCACAGATCTTACTATAGATGTAGATATTGATGATAATTATAACAATGGGGATATTTCAAATAGTAAGACTAAAAGTAAATCTACTAAAAATGTAGATGATGATCCCATTCCTGAGGATTACCTTATAGATGATGACCAAGATTCAGTTGATGATGATAGCTCTTCTAAAGATGATGATAATAATGATGATAATGATTCAACAGATCAGCATAATAATATAGGTACCGATAATGATGTAGAAGATGATGCTAATTCCTTTAGTATTGACTCTTATAAAATGTTTGCTAAAGGATTGTATGAAGAAGGTATTATTTCTGAATTCGATGAAAAAGAATTTGAAACTTTAGTAAAAGAATTAGATAGTCCTGCTGAAGCTATAGCTGAACTTACAAGGCGTACTATAGAAAATGCTATTAATGAATATAAAGAAGAAAATGGAGATCTGTTTAAAAAGTTTATGCTAGCTAAAGAGAAAGGTGTAGACCTTAATGAACTCTCTAAGACTATGCAAAAACAAGATATGTTTAAAGATATCAATGAAAATTCTTTAGAAGATGATGAAGAATTACAAAAGAAAATTGTGCTTATTGACCTTATAGAAAAAGGTGAAAGTGAAGAAGATGCACAAGCTATAGTAGAATCACTAAGTGATACTGGTAAACTTTTACTTAAAAGTAAAAAAGCTTTATCTAATATTAAGGATAGAATTAGTAAAGAAGAAGAAGAGTTGTTTAAAAAAGCTGAGCAAGAAAATAAACAACGTGAAGAGCTTTATAAACAGCAATTGAACACTTTGAAAAAGATGATCTTTGAAAATGATTCCATTGTAGAAGGTATCAAACTTAATGAAAAAACTAAAAAAGAACTGTATTCAATGATTACTACTCCATATAAACAATTGGATGATGGTACTAAAGTAAACTTTGTAACAGCTAAACGTCTTGAAGATCCTATCAAATATGCCATTATAGAAGCTTATCTAGTAATGTCAGGTGTATTTGATGGAAAGCTTGACGGAATTACTAAAACACAAAAAACAAAAATTTTAAAAGAATTTGAAAAAACCTTATCAAATAGTCAATCTGTTAAAATGGGTGAAATAGGAGCTGTACCTAAAAAGAAAACCCAAAAAAGTATTGGCTATTTGTGGGATCCAAACAAAGTACAATTATAAATTTTAACCTTACATAAACACAAATACAACTATGAAACGTTTGCCTTTTCAACTTTATGCTCCTGATGATATTTCTGGTATTGTAACAGAAGATCATCTTGGTAATAGATTCTTGACCCAACCTCAACAGATGGATCAAGTAATTACTATGATTGCTGCTGTCAATTGGGGGCCTAATCTACTCACTGAGCTTAAGAAATATCCTATTAAATATATGGAATCTGATGATCCGTGGGAATGGCGCCTAATTGGAAATGCTGATAAAAGTGTGCCTCTTGTAAAAGCTAGTCTTAGCCCAGGAGGATCTCCCGTAACATCAAATGACAAATTTGGTATTGGGAAAACTATTGGTTACTTGTATTTTACTGAACGATTCAATGAAACAGAAGTTCTTGTAGGAGAACGTGGTAGTCTCTATCAACTTCGTATTGTAGAAGAACCTAAAGCTGTAGGTAATCTTTTTGAACATGCAGTACAGTTGATGGGAGGTGACCTTAATAAATATGTTCCTGCTGAAGAACTTGCTGCTGGTAAAAGGTTTACTGTAGATTTCGCACCTGCTGAACGTACTTTGTCAGTTAAAGGTGGTGGAGTTAGGTATACATTCCCGTTTATTATGCGTAATACATTTAGCAAAATTCGTATTGAAGATACTGTACCTGGCAATATGGTTCATAGGCCTGTTGTAGCTAAATGGGTAGATCCTGAAAGTAAAAAAGTTATGACTACATGGATGGCTTATAGGTCTTTTGAACTTGAACGCCAGTGGCAGAAACAAATTGCTAATTTGCTTTATTGGGGTGTATCTAACCAAGCAGCTGATGGTACTTATCTTGACAAAGGTAAATCCGGCCATATTATTCAAATGGGTGCTGGACTAAGGCAGCAAATTGAACAGTCTGGTATCAAATATTACAATAAGTTTGATATTAAAGTATTCACCGAAATTGTACTTGATCAACTCGTAGGTAAAGTACCTCCTGAACTACGTAAAGTTAAAGTAAAATCTGGTGAATGGGGAATGATTCAATTTAGCGAAAGCTTGGAAAAATACAGCACTTTGTATACGCCTTCACGTGATAATAATAGGATTTATAGTCTTGGTGGTAATAAGATGGGATTCAGGGGTCAGTTTATTAAATATGATGGCCCGAATGGTCTTGAACTTACTATTGAGCATGATCCTATTAAAGACGATTTGGTACGTAACAATTTGCGTGTAACTGGTCTTAGGGGGCCTGTAGAATCCTATACTTATGATATTATTTCTTTAGTAACTCAGAATGGTGGGCCTAATGTACAGCTTGTACGTCCTAAGGACAATTATGAAATCAGGTCATTTATGCCTGGTCTTATTAATCCATTCAATTTGAAACATAACAACATGTATATTTCTTCAAGTGGTGTAGATGGATGGACTGAATTTAGGATGTTTACTGGTGGTGTACAAGTAAATGATCCAACCGCTTGTTTAGTATATAAACTTTCGGTATAAATATGTATATTTGCGTGTACTAATTAAAACAACTATGGCAAAACAATTTAGACTACCTAAAGGGAAAAAAATCATGGTTTATCCTGTTATTCATGAAGGTAGTTGGTTGCCTAAGGGTCATAGTGGTACCTGGCAATACTCAGGTACCACTTTTTCCCTTACAGCACCAATTGACGTTCATACAGGACGTATTAAAGATGTACTAACTCCTGAAGAAAGGGAATTTTTTGAGGATCCCTCTTTTTACTATGAACATGGATTTAATTTTCAACCTGGTGATTTATCTCCTTTGAAGGAAGATAATAATTTTTGGGTTACTTTTGAATATACCATTAGAAAACCTGTAGATGTAGTAGATGAAGACACTTTGTTGGACACTCTAGATTTAAGTAAAGGACTAGATTATTTAAAGTATGCTTTATGCAGGTCATTTTCAAACAGATTTGGGCCTGTAGCTATGTCTTATGAAAACAGGTATGACAGCCCTCTTAAAAAAATTTATTTAACAGAAGATGTAGAAAAATTCAGTAAACTATCTAAAGCAGCTATTGTAAAAACTGAATGTTATACCAAGCTTAAGGAAATGTCTAATTCTAAAGACAAACTATATGAATTTTTGATGATTGCTTGGTTAGAAGGTATTAATGGAGCTAAACCTTCTTTTGATGATCCCACTGAGTTTTTAATTACAAAAGTGGAAGAGCTTATTAATAAAGATCCTTTTGAATTCATGGAAATTATTAATAATAACTATGAAGATAAAGCTCTTATTTATAAAGGAATTAAGTATGGAATCTTAGATTTTAACCGTTCTGGTATTTTTACTAAAGAAGGTCAATATCTTGGAGGTTCTGTAAAAGAAGCTATTGCTTATTTAAATGATATTAAAAATAAAGATCTATTGATAAGAATTACAGCTGAAATTGATAATTTAAATAGTATAAAAGTACGTAAATAAAGATGACAGTTTCAGAGTGCCTGAATAAGTTCTATATAGAATTAGATGCATTAGCATCTGGTGTAGCTCCTGGATTTGAACCAGAAGATGTATATGCTTTGTTTGATAAAGTACAAGACAATTATATTAAAAGTGCAGTTTTAAATAAAAACTATTCTGGGTTAGAACCATTATTAAAAAAAGCAAGTATAAAGTTATCGTTATCTTCTATACCATATACAAACACCTATTCAGGCACTACTGAAACTATGTATGATTTTTATTATTACATATCTAGTAGAGCGTTAATAAATAGAACTAATCCACAAACAAGCATAAATGGAGATTGGGTAGAATGTGATTTAATTCAAATAGATATTGCAAAAAACTTTGCAATCACTCCATTTAACAAACCTTATTTTAAAAATCCAGTTGTATTTATTGTTCAAAACATAAATCAAGCTATTCAAATGCCACCTGTAGGTTTAGAAGATTCTGGTAATTCTGAAGGTATTGTAGTTCAAACTAGTTACACTATAAATTTAATGACAGATTATTATACTACTTTAAATACAAGTAATAATACTAATTTTCAAATGACATATGTTAGTAAACCAACTAAAATTAATGCTAATTGGGGTTTTTCATTAAATCCAAATATGCATACAATATTAGTTAGTATGGCAGTTATGGAAGCAGCTAAATCGTTTAAAATTGCAAAAATGTATCCAAATAATCAACAATAGTTATGACTGGATTAGAAATGCAGCTTTATTTTGAAAATATGTTACAAACATCTGGTATTCAATTTAAATACGATGAAAAGCCAGATACAGACACTATATTCAAATATTTAAATGAAGCTCAAGATTTAATAATTAGGACAAAGTATTTACCTTATCAAAATAGTGTTGATAATATAAAAGTATTAAACAAATTTGAATTGGAATTACATAAATTGGTTACTAGAAAGATTATCAGTTTAATTCCTATTCAAGATTTTGAATATATGTTTATAGCTCAATTACCATCAGATTATTACTATTATATTAGATCTTCTTTAGTTATCAGCAGGGTTAGTATTTATGCATGTAACAATAGTTATATTAGTTTAAATTATAGAGATCAATCTGAGATGCATAAATTTATTACTAATAGATTTAACACTGTTATATTAAGAACACCTGCTGTATTTGTAACAAATAGTTTGCAATTAGATTCAAATTCAGTTAATAATAATGTAGCATTACAATCTAATTTATTGAATATAGTTGTAGTAACTGATAAATTCACGACTATTACAGGAAATTTAAACTTAACATATTTAGCAAAGCCTTCTATTATAAGTTTAAATTCAGAATGTAAATTATCTCCACAAGTACATGTAGAGATAGTAATAAAAGCTTTTGAATTGTTTATGAATTTTTATAAAAAATTAGAATTACAAAATAACAATAATCAACCAAAACAAGAAGATATAAATTAAATATAGTATATGACTAATTTAGAAATGTTGGCTTATTTTCAAGAAAATATCAGGAATTTAGATCTTGATATTGGTATTGATATTCCTACTCATGAAATATCTTCTTGTTTAACACTAGCTGAATCTTTATTTGTAGAGAAATACTATAGTAAATTCGAGTCAGATGAGAAAAGTAGAAAAGCTTTATCAAGTTTGGTTGTTACTACTATTTTAACGAGCTATACTCCTACGTTATTATATAAAAATGGAACACAGTGGTTATTACCTAATAATTTAAAATATTTACTATCTGAATCAGCTTTTATAAATATAGATCCAGATGGAGATGTTACAAATATTTTTAGAGAAGTTCCTGTTAAACCAATTAAATTAGACTATTACATTTCTAATATATACAATCCATTTAGAATTCCTTTTTATAATTTAGTTTGGAGATTAGATGTATCTAACAATAGTACTAATTTGTATCATATATTGGTTTTACCTGATAAAGCAACTATTTCAAAATATAAGATAATGTATTTATCTAAACCTTTAGGGATAGATGTAGAATTAAATCCTAATGGAGTAAGTTTAATAAATTCTGAATTTCATAAAGAAATTGTAGACATATCAATTAAAATATTCTTAGTTAGAAATAATTTAAATAAAGACATTAAAATAAACAGTTTAGATATTGGTAATAAATACCAAAGTCAAGCTGACAATCAATCTAATAACCAAAATGTTTAATCTTTAAAAATTAATTAACAATGAAAAGTGTTCGTAATCATGCAGATTTTTTGGTAGCTGGTATTTCCACTACTTCTCTCACCAATGGTGTACACTATACTAGTGTAAATTTTAATGATGGTACTTTGTTTATGACTGATGAGAAAGGTAATATCATTACAACTAGTGCCAACACTATTAATAAATTTCGTATTGGTGTATATCTTGGAGAGGGTAACTTTAAATTCAGTGAAATCTTCAACACATCTGATGTAAAGTATATTTCAGGTCAAGATGTGATTCTTCCAACTAATGAAGTATATACTGTAACTCCAGGTAACACCATTGTACCTAATACTTACAGTATTGTTCTTAGGTTTACTCATGGCAGTGCTATTCAGCAGGCTGATCAGTATATTATTACTACAGCTATGACTGTTGACTCTTCTTATACGAATAAAACTTTCTGTGAAAGCTTCGTTACTTTGCTTAATAAAAACTTTGGTGAAATTCCTCAAACTAAGTTTTTTGGTATTACAGCTGTAAAAGCTTATTTGACGAATACTACTAATGATTTCAGTGTTCAAACTAGTGGTGGTAATGTTACTTTTACTAAAGGAAGTAATTTAGTAACTTTTGTAGAATCTTCTAGTGGTGCTGGTAATGCTGGAAAATACAATGAAGATAATAATTTAATTATTACTGGAGATTATATTGCCAGTACTTACAGTTATGGTGTAATGTATAAAATTGTAGGATTTAATGTTAATACTCCAGATATGAAAGTAGCTATCTTGGATAGGCCTTGGGAATTTAATACTGTTCAAGCTAGTAAGCAAAATGTTATGGTATATAACACTAATGTTACCAATAACTTTGGATTTGCTATTATTGGTTATGAAGGGTATTATTCTTATGGAAAATTCCCGTTTGAGATGATTACTTTTGACATTAATAGTATTAATTTCCCAAGTGAAAGTATTACCAAAGTACAGAGCGGAAATATTGGATCTGGTTTCTATAAACAAGTAAAAGATATGGAATATCAGTTCAATGCAGCAAATGGAAATTGGTATAAAGCTTCTCCCTATAATTTTCAAGATAAGAGTTATGTAAATAATTCTTATACTTATTCTTTTGTAGTAATTAGTGCTGAAACTATGACACAGCATGCTATTGGTCATAAGGATTATTCTCTTAAGGAAGTGTATATTGCTATTCCTAAAGGTAATAACTCTGCTGCTGTTACTACTTTAACTGCTATTCAAACTATGGCTAGTAGTAAGGGAATTTCGTTAGTACCTTCTAATATTACATTGTCTAATTTAGTATAAACAATAAGTAATAATATTATTAAATTTTTATGTTTAATCCCATATGAATACATAAATTTTTACATAAATTTGCAAAGGGGGTAACATTCCCCCTTTGCATTTAATTCTAAAAATTATGGCTTTAAACTTAAAAATAGTTCCTATCTATACTTCATATACAGATTTTGTATTTGAAGAAGTATCTGATTGGGGTGTTAATGGGAATATAAATAGATCAGATGTTACATCAGCTAATATTACTATATGGAGTGTAAACCAAAATAATGTTACTACTCTTGTCCAGACTTATGATGTAACGAATGAGTTAAATAGCACTCCTAATAATGTATATTTAAGGTTTGTTTTAAACTATCCAAATGGGGAAATTATTCCAGATGACACTTATTTTGTAAGTTATGTTGTAAGTGATAATATTTCAACATATACATTTACGCTTTATATTGGAACTTGGTATAATGTTCAAAGTAAGGTAATGCATAGAATTGCATTAATTCCAAGTAAATTAAATAATTATCCATATAACTGTTGTTCAACATTTATAAAAGAGACTGAATGTTTATTTATGTTGATGCAAACTTTAATTCAAAGTTCAATATATGGTAATATAAATGAGTTTAGAGAAATTTTAGATAGGATAACTAATATTATAAATATTGATGAAACATGGCAACTTCAATAACATTACAAGATTTCATAAATAAGGCTAAAATAAAGTTTGGTAATTATGGATATATTTATTCATTAATGCTAAAAACTGGATTAAAGCCAACAGAACATTTTGAATGTATAATGAAGTTGTCTACAATGTATTTATGGGCTTTAGATAAAGCAAAAGACCCAATAAAATTTAATAATATACAAACTAATGATATTGTTTTAAGTTTATCAAAATTACTAGATATAAGAGATTATAAAGTTGTAGTAGATTTTGATAATTATTATAGCAATAACAACAATATACAATATGTTTATATTCCCATTTATATTAGTTTACCAACAGATAACACTATGAATCAGAAAACTATTTTTAGGTTCTACACTGATGTTAATGATAGAATTATAGATTCTAATATAACTTATGAAGATTACGTTAATGATGGGGTAAATATGGTAGATATCAAATTTACCCATAATAAAGGATATTATCCAGACGTATATATTTATGATTTAAATGGACAAGTTTTATTAGTTCCTATTTTACATATTGATCAAAACACTACTTTAATAACTTTAAATTATCCTCCTCATACAACTGGACAAATAGTTTTTGAATAATATGACTAATATAGAAGTAAAAGGGAATTTAGATTTTAAAGGGGTTTCTAAATTAATAAGCCCTATAATCTATGATTATACGGATGCTAGTATACCAATAGAATTAAACAACACTATTGGAGGATTATGGTTTAATTCTAACTATAAAACGTTTTTTACTAATAGAAGTAATGTAGCCACACCACTAGCATTATTTACAGATATAAATCAATTAGACACTACATTAAATAATTTCCCTATTGTATTAGATAGCTCTTCTTTAAGGGTATATAATAGTATAGGCTTTTTAAAAATAGATTCTACAGGATTAACAAGTAAAAATACTATAGATTTTTTAGATATAAATCCAATAGTATTAGATACTGTAGAATTAACTGATAATCCAAGAAAAATACCCACAAGTTCAGTAGTAAAAGCTTATTTAGATAATATAGCCCAATCTATAACTACTGGATTATTAACATTAACTGATGTACATATATATGGAGATTTTGTTGTAGATAGTAATCCATTTAGTATTATAACTCCAAACCAAGTTTTAGCTTTTAGTGAAGATTCTTTCATTATAAAATCTGAAAATGATATAACATTAATAAGTAATGGAATAAAATACGTCAATAGTGAAACATCGCCTTCAGGGTTAAATATTACGCAAGATATAGCAGCTTTTAGGATTTTTAGTGATTTTCCTATATTTTTTGGAACAGAAAATAGCCCAGTTATTGGATTATTTTTAAATACTTTATTTGTTCCAAGTAGTGGCCTTACTATAAAAACTATTACAGATAATTCTTTAATGTATTTTGATAATGAGTATATAACAATTAATACTCATGTTAAAGTTGGTAATAATGTAGATATTGGTACACAAGAGATGCCTTTAGACATTGTATATGCTTTACTTTTTAATGGTTCTATAGGATTAAAGGATCAAACTAATGAAGTATGTACAATAAGTCATATAGCAAGAAATACTCTTGTAACTGACATAAATGGAGTAAGTAGCCTTATTATAGCAGACGTTCATGCTATAAAAAATTATGTAGATTCTTTATTAACATTAGCTACTGAAAATAATAATGGATTTATACCACAACTTCCGTCATTATATAAAGATAGAAAAATTTTAAACGGTTATAATACTTGGGTAGATGCAGCTTTTTATAAATCAGGGACTATTATACAAAATACAGATAGTACTTTAATTTTGTTTAGTGCTCTATCTGAGATAAATGGTTATGTGGGATATATAGAAAATCAATATACATTTAGAGCTCAAACTGGAGAAGGTTTTAAATTAGGTAAAAATTCTTCATATTATGTAGCACATGCTATGCTACCTTATAGTGAGAAATTAACCTCAGAATATATATTTAGTTGTAATGGTTCCATGTATGCTACAAATGTTGGAACACAAAATGTTTTATATGGAAATTATGTTATATGTACAGATACTGATTATGGATTTAAATTAATGTCTATTGTAAATAATTCAACTACTATAAATGCTATAAAAACGACTGGTACCGAAGTATTAATAAATATGACTATTAAGGATCCTTCGGACAATTATAGAGATATTTATATTCAAGGATATGAACTAGAACCATAAATTATAATAACTATGCAAACATTATTTGATATTATAAATAATTCTACTAAATCAACTTTACTTACTATTTCTGGTAGTATATTTGGATATATTCCTAATTTAATAAATAATTTAATATATTTGCAATATAATTATTCACATATTGATTATGTGTCTAAAATAATGCAATTAATAGTATGGGGTTTAACCTCAATAGTTGCCATCATATCCATAATCAATTATATTGGAAAATTAATAAAACGCTTTAAAAAACGTAAAAATTAAACAAAAGTATGAAGAACAAAGACCTACTGATTCTTTTAGAATCCAAAAACAGTTTCTTAAAATTAAAAGGTTTTAAGTTTGTTAAAACCATGTATTTAAACTTTAAGCTTATTGAAGAACATCTCGAAATTGCAAAAACTTATTACAATTTATTGGAAAAGGTAAATAAGTTTTTTGAAGAAAAGAAAGAATTATTGTCTAAGTATGCTAAAAAAGATGAAAAAGGGGAACCTATCTATTCTAAACAAGAAGATAATTTGTTGAAGTATGAAATAGATAGTGAAGATGAAAACTTTAAAAACGAGATGTTAAAATTGGTAGACAAATATAAGGAAGATATGGAAGCTTTTGAGACTGTTATGAAAGAGTTTTCAACATTTATTGAACAAGACTGTGATATCAATTTCCATAAAATTAATGAAAAAGATGTTCCTCAAGATATTAGTTTAGAACAATTAAGTTTAATTGCAGATTGGATAAAGTTTGATTAGTATGTTAAAATTTATTGAAAAGTTAATAACTAATAATAATGGGATAAGCTCAAAAAGTTTTGGGCTTGTCCTTATTACTTTTATGTCTGTATTGTTACTTTCATTGGTGGTTATAATATTGATAATAGATTTATTTACAGATCTAAAAATAGAAACAGATTTGTATGGTATTACTACATTAATTATATCTATAAGTACTTTATTTCTATCTGCTGTCTATGGAAAAGTAAAAGGAGATTCATACGAACAATATAACTTAAAAAATAAAAATCATGATACCAGTAGAAGAATTTATAAAAAGCATAACTAAAATAACATATAACTTAGATAACTTAATTCTAAGTCCTGATGTTATTATAAAAAAAGAAAATTTTACATACTTGCTGTATTGTAAAAAGGGAACTATTTCTCTATTTGATCCTAATTGGATGATCATCAGATATGAGGAAACTGTAGGTAGTAATAATGAAAATATTACAATAAAGACATTTGCAGAAGGAGATATGGCTTTTAATAAGATAGGTAATTTATACGAAAGTTATAATTATAAATTTTTAATACCTTAAGTAAAAATGGCTACTAACGTCCCATTACTTACTGGAATAATAGAAAGCATTATACCACAAAATGGTGGTGGTACTTCTGGTGATGTAACAAAAGTGTATGTAGATACACAAGATCAATATATTTTACAACAAGCAAATACATATACTAATCAGCAATTATCTTTAAAAGAATTACCTACTATAAGTCCAGAATTAGAAAATAATATTTTAACTGTTGAATCACAAACTGCTAAATGGAAACCATTACCAAAATTAACTTCAACTATTTTTATTCCAGTAGTAGGTGATTTTGATACAGCTTTGAGAAATGCTATAAACAATGCTGTCCAAGGTGATGTATTAGATTTTACAGGATGGACTGATATACATTATATAGATTCAAGTCTTGGTACTGTAAATATAGATAAACCTTTAACCTTATTGTTTGGTAATATTACTATTAAGTTCAAAGCTAGAGGACGTACAAGCCATATATTTTATATAACATCAAATAATGTTAGTATTATTGGATATGGTAGATCATCGAATACTGATAATTTGAATGGCCCTACTAAATTTATAATGGAAATAGATACTGGATATACTAATGGTGGATATCATATTAAATCATTAGGAGCAAATCAGCTTAGATTTGAAGGATTTGATTTATTAGGAATAAGATCTGCATATAATCAAAATGAAGGTACTTTTACAGGTGCTGGGGGTATATTCTTAGAAAAAACAGATCCTGATTCTACATCATCTGGAAATAATATTAATAACCTTGTAATTAATAATGTTTATATTGAAGGTACAGTAGCACATGCTATCTATGTTGATACACCTATTATATCTCGTATCACTAATGTAAGAGTTTCTAAAGCTGGGAAACATGGAATATATATTAGAGGTGGTACATCAATAGTTATAGATGCTACATATGTATCTTCTGCACATCTTGCTGGATTTTGTTTACAGAATGTAGCTTATTCAAGTATATTAGCATCTGCAGCAGAATTTTCAGGTGTTGGATATTGGTTCAGGAGTTGTTCAGCAGTAACTCTATTTGGAAGTGGTGCTGAAAATTGTATTAATAAAGGTAGTGGAGATGCAATATTTGGCAGTGGATATAGTAACTCAAGAATAGTTAATAAAAATGGTACTATTATAGATGACTGCTCTGTTGATTATAGAGATATATTCAGAGGAACAAGTTATGTTATAAGTGGAGGTAGAAATATTTTGCTAAATGGTCCATATTCTATAAATGCAAGTTTAATAGGTGAAGCAGGAAGTACATCTTCTTTAGCAGCTCATTTTAGAATAATGGGTAATGCAAGATACATTCAGATATTATCTCCACGAACAGCAATGTCTTCTGAAAATACATTTGCTGGAAGATTTGATATTAGAATAGAAAATGTAGGAACTGATTATCCTTTAGATTGTACTATAGACTTTAATCCATATACAGATGGTTCTGTTGTTCCAGCAAGTGGTAAACCTTACGTAACAGAATATAATACAGCTGATGATGCATGCCCTGTTTATAATGTTGGTAAAAATACTTTAATTAGATGGGGAAATACAAAATGGAGCTTTAAAAGAGTATTTGACCAAACACAAGATTTGTTTATTGACTTTAGTAAATATGATGTTTTTATATCAAGTGGAAATGCACCTTTAAGAAATGTACATTTATTATACACACTACAAAATCCAATAAGAAATAAAACTGTTATTATTTTATTACCACCTTTAGGTAGTGCAACTCTGTCTTGGGCAAATACAGTACACATGTTAGGTGGAACACTTAGTACTACTTTACCCAATGCTATAAAAATACAATGTATAGACGATGTCAATGAAATATATTTTATAACATATTTTCAATTGACAATGGTATCACCTACTTAATTTGATACATTTTAACAAAATTTTTAGTACATTTGAAAACAAAAAAATTTAGCTATGAATACAAACGATTTCTATAAAATGTTTGTAAAGTTCATGGGATTTTCTGATACATCCCCTGATATAGTAGTAGAAGATGGTGATAACACTTATGTTATGTATGCTTTACCTGGAACTACTTCTATTAATAGCAATACCTATAAAATTATAAGATATAGAAAAAGCGACAACTGGACTTTTAAAGAATATGCTGAAGGAACAGATGCGTATGATAAAATTGCAGCTAACTATGCTAATTATAACTATAAATTTAAGGAATAGTTATGGGAACAGTATTTGATACTATACTTGGTAAACTAAGATCAGATGAATTATCTTCAAGTCTTAATAATAGATTAAGCACATTAGAAGATAAAGTAAATGCAGCTATAAATACAGATTATTCTGTTATTTGGCCACTTGAAGCAGAAAGTCCTGATGATGTTTGTAGATTATATATTACAGTTAGTAATACAACTACATTAACTATTAGTGATGGTAACTTTTATAGTGGATTTAACAAATCATCTCCTACTACTACTGTTACATTAAATACAGGTAGTACTGTAGTTTATTTTGGATTAGATTTAGGTAAAACTAGTGGATATATTCAGGTTTCAAGTAGAATGAATGTTATAAAAATTGGAGATGTAAATGAAGTAGGTATATTTCATTATGGTAGTGGCCCTAAGATAACTATCAATCTATCTGAGTTATCTCAATTAACCACATTAGTAAGTACAAGTAGATTTGTAACATTTGTTGGAACACCATCTAAAATAACTTATGGTTTAGTTTATAATGCTGTTTGGAACGATAGTTATGGAAAAGTACAATATAAACAAGCAAATGTCATAAATGTATTAAATCCTACAACTAATATTACAGATCCTTTATATTTAAATTTTAAAGGTACTATAAAAACAATAGGGTTAACATTTAATTATACCAAAGATAATATTCAATTCGATAACGTAACATCTACATTTATTGATAATGTTAATACAGAAATAAGTGTACGTGTTAGTAGTTTACAAAAAGTAGGAGTTATAATATTAGAAACAAACAATTCAACACAGTATTTAGATAAGATAAGTTATCCAACATTACAATCAACAAGAACTACTTCATCCACATATTTTCAATTCATTAACTTAAGTAATCAAACACAATCAATAAGTTTGATTAATAGTCTTTCTGCTAATTTTGATGTTGTAGAATGTTCAAATTTAAGTAGCACTTCCAAAGTATTTACACCAGGAGTAATAAAAGGTCATGATAATTGTACTTATTTAGCAGGTATTTATTGTGTATCTTCTGGTGATGGTAGTGGAATTGCAACTTTTCGTGTTACAACAAATTCAGCTATTACAATTACTGCTGAAGGTAATGTACGTTTTTGCAGTAGTGATGGAAGTAATGAAACAACAACCGCTAATTTAATAAGTGGTGCAAATACTCTATATTTTAAATGTATTTCCGGTGCTGGTTATATATATATACAGAAAAATGTTGTTACTCAATTAGGCACAACTTCGGCTTCTTTTGTAGATATACCGGAAAATTCGCCTAATGTATATGTAAATGTTGCCGAATTTAAAAATCTTACTACATTCAGAGAAAACTTTCCAGTTGGTTATATCTATGTATACGGAGATATGCCGAGTGGGGTAACTTATTGGTATTTAAGCGGCGATAATATATATTGGACATATAATGGGGCTCCACCGAGTGGGGTAACTTATTGGTATTTATTCGGCAATAATATATATTGGACATATATTGGGGCTCCACCGAGTGGGGTAACTACTTGGTCTTTAGCGGGCAATAATATATATTGGACATATATTGGGGCTCCACCTAGTGGGGTAACTACTTGGTTTTTATTCGGCAATAATATATATTGGACATCAACGGAGCACCTCCGAGTGGGGTAATTTATTGGTATTTAAGATGCGATAATATATATTGGACATACAACGGAGCACCTCCGAGTGGGGTAACTTATTGGTATTTAAGCGGCGATAATATATATTGGACATATAATGGGGCTCCACCGAGTGGGGTAACTACTTGGTTTTTATTCGGCAATAATATATATTGGACATATAATGGGTTGCTGCCAAATAATTTAACTTGTTTAACTTTAAACAGTAATGCAATTGATTATACATCTAATGATTTTTCTGGGAGTTCAAATTTTATTGCATTTAGTATGTACAATTGGAGGGTTTCAAAAATAACTGATGGTGAAATGATTACGATATTAAATAGTCTAAAAAACAGAGTAGGAAGCTTACCCTCAAGCATTACAATTGGTGATTATTTGAATTATGCCAACCCTCCGCAATCTGTAATTGATGCAGTGAATGCGTTAAAAGTTGCAAAAAATATTACAATTGTTACTTTAAGTGCATAACTAAAAACTGAATAGATATGAAAATAGTACTTTGTAACCATGCTTTAGTGCAAAACGGAGATAAATGGGATATTGTAACCAACTCATCTGTATTTACAGAAGATGATATTCAAGTTATAAATTTTGATACGAGAGAAGAATTAGATAATTTTGTAATTAATAATAATCTTCAAATAAACAACGACAATGAAATGGATCAAAACTTTCCTGGGTAAATATTCCTGGTTTGATGTTATTAGAACATCCTTAGGGATAGCTATTATTATTGTGATTATTTTAGCAATTCTTGGATACATATAAAATTAAGCATTATGGGAATAATAAATTTAGCTATACTTATAATATTTATATCTTTAGCTGGAATAGCTAGAGGTATTCGAGAAGTTATACAATTTAAATATAATGATTTTAAGGAAACGTTTCCTAATATCAACGATAATTGGTGGAATCCAAGAATAAGTTGGAAAAATAAATACAAAGACAATAATCCTTCTAAAGGGCCTAAATTCTTCCTATCTACAACATCGTTAGTATTTATAACAGATGCTTATCATTTCCTAGCAACATTAAGTCATTTTCTTATTGCTATTAGCATTAGTTATTTTGCATTTTGTTTGACAAATCATATTATCTACAGTACAACTGGTATAATATGGTGGATAGTTTATTCATTTTTAAATCATATAACAATAAACTCATTTGAGCATGAAGAATCTGATTAAATTTATAAAAGATTGGAATGAAATAATTACAATACCCATAGCTATTATACTATGGTTTACTCTGCCTTATATTATACGTTTGATTGATAATACAGCTGCCTTTTATGATGCTGGTGTACTTCAACAGATAGTATATGCTATTATAGCCGTACTTATATTTCATGGTTTAGCATGGATTTTATTAAAGATAACCTTTCCAAAGGTATACGATTATTTAGATAACACCTTAGAAAAAAAGTACGATAGTTATTACTTATCAGAATGGGAAAAAGTAAAATTCTCTTTATTTTTGTTTTCGCTTTATTTCATAGCATTTATCTTAGCGCTCAAAACTCTTGTATAATATATACTGCATCGCAATATATAGGAGTTAGAGAAGCCACTGGTAATAATGACGGTTATGAAGTAGAGATGTTTTTGGCCTCAGCTGGGCTTAGGGGACAATATCCGTGGTGTGGTGCTTTCGTTACGTTTGTACATAAGAAATGTGGATATGAAGTCCCCAATAGTCCAGCTTGGGCACCTTCTTGGTTTAAGAGTTCTAAAGTAATTTCTCCTGATAAAGTAGTAGGAGGAGAAGTTTTTGGTATCTATTATCAATCTAAGAAAAGGATAGCCCATGTAGGTATTTGTGAAAAGATAAAAAGTAATGTAGTTATAACTATAGAAGGGAATACAAATGAGATGGGTAGTAGAGAAGGTGATGGAGTTTATAAAAAAAGAAGACCAGTAAGAACAATAAATAAATTTGCAAGATGGTACGAGTAATATTGTATATAGTTATAATTTTAACATTAACGTCTTGTTATACAAGAAGAGAATGCTTAAAATTTTGTCCAGAAGTAAAACAAGAATCAACTATTATAGAGAAAATAAAAGATTCTATAATAGTAAGTTATAAAGATACTACTATTTATTTAAAATTACCTAAAGATACTTTATATAAGATAGATACAGTTTATATTGGTGAAAATTCAAAATTTAGTACAAAAGGAAAATCTATATTAACAAATGAATTTTGTGAAAGTGTTGCTTATGTAAAAAATAATAAACTTTATCACAATCTTTATTTTGTAGATACTACTTTAAAAATAAAATTAGATAATGCTATAAAAGAGGTGATCCATTGGAAAAACCTTTATTTATTAGAAAGAAAAAACAATATTGAAATAATAGAAAAGATTCCAGTATTGCATAAAATATTAAGTTTTATTGGATTGATTTGTATAAGTGCATTATTTGCTTTTACATTTTTTTATATAAAATATAAATAATATGTTAACTTTAAATTTTATGGTATATGATATCTTGAATAGTTTAAGAAGTCACTATTCAGATGATGAGCATATAGATATTAGAGATATTGCCTTTGCTATAAAAAATCAAAGGGCTTTATGGTTAAGAAACCAATTTAATAAAGGTGAGACTATTGATGATGAAGTAATACAAGATTTAGGTGCAGTAGAAGTAGAGTTAATAAACACATTAGATTTATATGCTAATTTAAATATACCATTGGAGAAAAAAATTTATAGGTCAAAACAAACAATTCCAGGTACTATAGAAAGACATAGGAAGCCTACTATAACATATGTAGGTTCTGTAAATCAAGTTACAAAAAAATTTAAATTAGTAGATCATTTAGAAGTACCATATGTTGGAAATGGTAGATTAAACAAAAATGAAATTTTTTGTTTTTTAATGAATGATAGGATGCATGTTATAGGTAATTCTAATAATTTGTATTGGAAAGGTTTAAAGTATATAAATATTCGTGGAGTATTTGAGGATCCAGAGTTAGTAGGTAAATTTAGAAAAGCTAATGGTGAACCTTCTTTTACATGGGACAGTAAATATCCATTAAAACATTGGATGTATACTTATATAAAAGAAATGGTAGTACATAACTATTTCAAGCTACCAAAAGTAGCAGATACTATTAATAATGCTAATGATGACTTAGCTATATTAGGTAATAATAAATCTACTCCACAAGTACAAACTAAAGAAGAGGAAGAAATATGAGATCCAAGAATATATTAAAAATAAGAAATTTTTATGAATTCTATTTAAATAATAGAAAAAGTACTACTCCTATAACTTATTCTAAATATATAAATGTTTTCAATAAGTTTATAGAGGAGATGACTTTGTTAATGATACAAAAAGGGATATCTTTTTATCTACCTCAGAGTTTAGGTTCTATATACATAACTAAAGTTAAACCAAGCAGATTTTTTATTGATAATGTATGGTCAAACTTAAATGTGTATCCTGTAGATTATAAAAGTACATTAGAGCTTTGGAAAAAGCTTTATCCAGGTGTAACAAAAAGATCTGATTATAAAAAGATAAAAAATAAGCCATTAGTAAGATTTGACAATAAATCTACTGATGGTTATGTTTTTAGATTTAATTGGGATACTGTTGGAAATATGATTAAGAATAAAAGTTTTTATAATTTTTCTGCTAGATACAAAGCAAAAAAATTATTACACGAATATTTAAAAAACCCATTAAATCCAAGAAATTTTAGAGAAAGAAGTCTTAAAATAAATAAAATTATAAAAAATGTGGAATGGTAAATACGTTAAATTAGATACAATAATAGAAAAGATTTTTAGAGACACTCCATTCGTAGAACAGTTAAGTTACTCTGATGCTCTTGAATGGACTTATGAAGCTATGTCTCTTATAAGAGCTACTATACCTTATTTAGATAAAGTTACAGATGGTAGCGATGATAATTACCCTCCAATATATGTAGATGATTATAGATGTGAATTACCTCCAGATTTATATGAATTAAAAGGAGTTAGGCTTCATGGTAGTAATTTATCTTTTAGAAAAACCACAGATGTTTTTCATATAAGTAAAAAATCAAAGTATGAACCAACTGAACTCACTTATACAGTAAACAATTCTTATCTATTTTTATCTGTTACAGATGTATTGATAGAAGTAGCTTATAAAGCATATCCAATAGATTGTGAAGGTAAACCTTTAATTCCAGACAATGATCGTTATATAAAAGCTGTACAATATTATATTATTGAAAGATTAGCTTTTAGAAGTTTATTAGAAGGAAAAATAGATCAATTAACATACGATTATTTATCAAGGTTATATTCATTTTATGCTGGAGGAGCGTTTGTATCTATGGTTATTCCTGATTATGCAACTGCTGAAGCTATAAAAAATATTACAACTAAACTAATATCAAAAGGAAATTATGGGGATTATAATTATAAGTATTTAGCAGATAAAACCATATATAGAGGTTATTTTACTAATCAATAATTTATGGAAAAAGTATTAAACTTTTACAAAGGTATAAATACAGATGTATCTCCTACTTTAAGGGATGATAATAGTTATAATAATGCATTAAATATTCGTGTAATTACTGAATCTTCTACTTCTGGTAGTATTGTAAATGACTATGGTAATAAATTATTATTTGAAATACCAGAAGTAGCTATTAGTTATGAAATAACTAATGTAAAAGCTAATGCAGGAATTTTATTCTCTAACTATGTATCTGCATATTCTGGTAGTGATCCTGATAAAGCTTTAGATACTTTATACAACAATATTATAAATAATTCCACTATAAAATCAATTATACAAAGTGGAAAGTTAAAAGTATATAAAATTTATGATTCTATAAGAATTATAAATTATGAAGATTTAGTAATTACAAATAGTTCTAACTGCAATATAGTTTATTTATACCCAACGAAGGCTACTCCTATAATAGTAGGAGCTATAGAGATATATAAAAGTTTAATATTATTAACAGCTCATCCTAATTACGATTTATATGGACAATTATGGAAACTAGATTTTGATAATAATAACAACATTATTGGATTAGTAAATAATAAATTAGTTACCACTACACACCTAATATACGTAGGTAGATTAAATTTTAAAAGAAATGTACCAATAACAGAATATACAACTAAATATTGGAATCCCAAATTTGGTAAAATTTACTTTATAGCCGATAAATTTAGACACATAAACGTATTTGATTCAGATCTTTTTGGATTAGAAGAAGATTTAACTGAATTATCTCCAAATGTTAATTTGTATGATATAGAGTTTGTACGTATTATAAATGATGGTCAATTAAAAAATGGTAAGGTACAGTATGCTTATCAATTATATAGCTATGGTAATGCTGAAACATTATTATCAAAACCAACACCACTTATAAATATAACAAGTAGTTCTATTAATGGATTTATAGGTAATTTTAAAGGTGGAGATTTTGATAAAGTAAGTAATAAAGGTGTAGAGTTAAAGATTAGTAAAATAGATAAAAAGTTTACACACATTAAGATTTATAGAGTTAGTTATGAATTAAAAGATGTACCAGATATTCATTTAGTACAAGATGCTCCAATTTATACATACGATAATTTTTATTTCATTGACTATGGTAATGTATCATTAGGTACTATGACTCCAGAAGAATTTGTATCTTATGGAGGGTCTTTATTTGAGCCAAAAACATTAACTACTAAAGATAATTCTTTAATTGTAGGTAATATAAAAGATGAATTATTTGATGTAGATGAATATTTAGGAGAATACTATGATGCAAGAGCTTATAGATTTATAAGTGGTACTAATAATTTCATTATTAATGAAAATGAATTACATACTATAAACACAGATTCAGATTTTGATACTATAAGCTATGATAATGATTGTATTGTAACAGATGGTATATATTATGATTATCAATGTAAATATAAAAAGAATAGTAATTTATTTGGAGGTACTGGAAAAAATATTTCTTTTGAAATAAAGACTAAAGAAATTTTAATAGATTCTTCTGCTAATGAAGCCACATATTATCATGTAATACAAAATACAAAACCTAACAATACAATAGATTATTCTACATATGCTTCTTCCTATGAATCAGCATATAATGTAGGATATATGTGGGGTGAGTATTATAGATTTGGTATTGAATTTATAAATAAAAAAGGTAAAAGAAGTTTTGTAAAGTGGATAGCTGATGTAAAATTTCCAGATGTGTATGAGTTACCAATGATAATAAATAGTAAAAAATATTTATTTAAATATGATTCTCAATATAATATAGTTAAAGCTTTAATACCTTATATCACTTTTGAAGTAAAAGTTCCAGAACAATTAAAAGGATTTTCTTATAGAATAGTTAGAGTTCAAAGAAAAGATATAGATAAAAGTGTTAAAGCTTTTGGAGTAGTTTCACAATTAGTAAAAGTTACAGATTCTGATTATGATGTAGTTAAAAATAAATATACAGAAACTACTAATATAAATGCATCACTACCAAATTTTGTTACTAGTGAAACTACATTACCATCTGCATATTATAATAATAAAAAGTATTTAAAGTTTAGATCCCCAGAAATATGTTTTAAAGATGTAACTATTAATAATACTGATAGAGTAATATTAATTGGTAAACTATCATATTTTAACAAAAATTTAGTTGGATATATAGATAATGATTCTGTTTATTATCCAGTGAATAATCTATCTTTATCTGGTTGGGCAATTATAAACACAAATCATAAAAAAGTAGTTGAATTAGAAGTCTCCAATACTAATTATTACAATAAAGAAATAGAAGATGTTTATATATCTAAAGACACTACTATAGATACCTTTTATTTACAAAATGATACTACAGGATTTTCTAATAAATCTTATATGTATCCTGATACGTATAAATACTCCTATACTAAATCTGGTATTGGTGCTTTTTTTAGTTTAAAAGATAATCACACTTTGAGTTTTGATTACAAGTATGCTTATGTATACAAAAACAAAGATTATTCAAGATATGGTGGTGTAACTTATGAAGCAAAGACATTAAATATATATCATCCATGTAGTGAAACCATATTTATAGATAGTACTGTTACCAATATAAATTCATTACAAGGAGATACTTTTGTTCAAATGTTTGATTATCATGATGGGTATACTATTAGTGGTAATGGAGAAGAATATAATTTATCTGGGTATACTAGATATCATAGTAATAGTTTAATTTTTCCAGTTTATACTAGTATAAATACAGAGCTTCGTGGAGATAATTGTTTTACAAAAACAGACAATAAACAGCATATATGGAAATTACAAAATACTCCAGATGAAGGTAAAGCTTTGTTTAATAACACTGATGAATATAATGCTGGTGAATATCCATCTGGATTTAAAAAAGCTTATACATATAATAATGTTTATCACCAAGAAAATACTTTAATAAAAGGATTTAGTAAACCTTTAATATATGTTGAAAACATTGAACATATTACAAAAATATTAGCCAGTGAAAAATCATATAGTGGAGAAATTGTAGACAATTGGCTTAAATTTCTACCTAATAATTTTATAGAATTATCTACTATATATGGAGATTTAAATAAACTTATTTTATTAAATAATAAAGTATTAGCTTTTCAAGATAAAGCTATAGCAATTGTTGATTATAATGAAAAACAATTATTAAAAGGAGAAGTATCAGAGTTATATTTAGGGATGTCTGATAAATTTTTAGGATATGATTACATAAGTACAATTTCTGGATGTATTCATAAAAGTTCTATTGTATTATTAGATAATACTATTTATTGGTATGATGGTGTAAATAAAACTGTAAATACTTTTGGTTTACAAGGAGGATTAAGAATATTGTCTGATAGCTTAAACGTTAGAAGTTATTTTAAAAACTTTCCTAATGATAAAAGCCAACAAGTGCATGCTTATTACTCATCTAAAGAAAATAGAATTTATTTTACCTATTATATATTTAATATCTCATTTAATACATTATTAAACGCTTTTGAATCAACACATTCATTTACTCCATTTTTATATATAAATTCAAATAAATTAGATTTAGCTACAGTTGGAAGTTATAACAGTAATAAAGTGTATGTAAGATCTAATGGTAAATTTACTGAATATTATGGTATTAAATATCCGTTTAGTGTAGAAGTAATTGAAGGGAGTGCTGATCTAAAGAGGGTATATACTAATATTGAATTTAATATAAATTCTAATAATAATGCTATTCCATATAGCATTGTTTTAAGTAATTCTCAGATAAGCAGTAAGAATGTAATCTTAACAGATTCTAATTTTATTAGAAGGTTTAGAACATATAGGTTTATAATACCTAGATTAGATACTGTGAGTAGACAAAGATTTGTAGATTATTATTTAAAAGCTAACATAATATTTCAAAATAAAGAAGAATTAGTAAGATTAGACCCTATAAAAATAATTTATAGTGTTCCTATGGTTTAATTTAATAAAATTTGTATCTATCTATATAAGATTTATTTAATAAAATTAAAATATATTTGCATATGGCTTATTATGAAGAAAATGACATGAATGTTAAAGGAGGTAAATCAAACCTCCTTAATATTATTGGTACTATAGCTAGTATTGGCAGTTCTATTGCAATGCCTGCATTAGGTAATGTATTAGGTAATGTAGTATCTAATGGGATAGAATCAGCTAAATCTGCTATAAATAATACTTCAAATGCAAGAGAAAAAAAAGCAGGGGGTGGTATGTTTAAAGAATATAATAAAGGTGGTACTCATGAAGAGAACCCTTATGGTGGGATTCCAGTAGATTATTTGGGAAATACTAATATAGTAGATCCTGTAGCTAGTGTAGAGCAAGGAGAAACTTCATTTATCTTTAATAAAAGAGGATATGTATTCTCAGATAGAATATTAATCCCAAATAAAAAAAGAACTTTTGCTGAAGAATCTAAAAGAATAGTAAATAAATATAAAGTTAGATTAGGTAAGGATTTAGATAAAAATGATCCTATAGCTAAAAAAAGTTTAACTTTAGAATTAAAGGCTTTATATCAGTTGCAGGAAGAACTTAAGTCAAATATAGCTAAAGATAAAATAACTGAATTCGTTGAAAAAGCTAAGGAACAAGCTCAACTAGAGCAACAGCAGCAACAACAAATGCAACAACAGCAAATGCAGCAACAGCAAAATATGCAGGATCAAAATATGCAGGAGCAACCAAGTAATCCTGAGGAACCTACTCAAGAACAACCAACAGCATCTGATGAAGGTGCTGTAGCTCCACAAGAGCAACCTCAAGATGTAAATCAATTATTACAAATGCAGCAAAATCCTCCAATAGAAAAAGCTGCTATGGGAGCTGCACTTTTAAAAAAAAAGGTAGATAAATTACCTAAATATTATACTGGAAATCCTCCAACTGATACTAAAGAAGAATCAACTGAAACACCTTCTTCTAAAGGAGAAACAGCTGGAAAATCTTCTTATAAAGATTATTTAGATACTTTAAGTAAAGAAGCATATTTAGGATATGGTATTCAAGGACTAACATCCTTAATTCCATATGTTTTAAATAAAAAAGAAAATGTAAAATATGATAGAGTAACTCCTAAATATGAAGACTATTCTGTTGAAAGAAAATTACTAGAAAATCAAACAAATATAGCAAAAGCACAAGCTATAAAATCTGGTCAAATGGTAGCTAATAATCCAAGTGCTATGTTAAATTATATGGCTGGAGTTACTACATCATTACAAAATGATTTAGGATCTAAAACAGCTCAATCTTTTCAAAATGAAATAAACAGAAATGCTTCTATTTATAATACTGCTAACACTCAGAATGCTGAGATACAAATTAAAGAAGCAGAAGCTAATGCAATGGAAAGAGATGCTATGCGTAGTATAAGAGATAAAGCATTGTCAGATCTAGGAAAAGCTGGATTAAAAGCTTCTACTGTAAAAACCGATTTATCACAACAATTTAATGCTTTAATTAATCAAGCATTAGTAAGTGGCTATCAATTAAATTGGGATAAAGAAGGTAATATTACATGGGAAAATTTAAGGAAGCTTAGTTTTAATCCAGAAGAAAATACTGTAAGTACTACTGATAATCAAACTAATACTTCCAGTAATGAATCTGACAATCCTAAAAAAAGATTTGGAGGAAAATTAAAAAAATCCTTTAAATTAAAAAAATCTAAAAAATCACGTTAAATCATTCAACTATGGGTAGATATTATAAAGCTCCAGAGAATGAGATAGTAGATATAACTCCTAAGATACCTGTAGAATTTTTCTCAAACTTAATAAACAAAGCAGCTGAAAACAGAGATAAAAGTTATCAATCAGCTGCTATGTATGTAGATGATTTAACTGGTCAAGAATATAGAGATAAAGAAACTAGAGATAAAGTAATTAATAGAGCTAAAGAAGAATTAAATAAATCTTTAGATTTAACATTTCCAGATTTAGCTAATATAGCAAATGCTATGGTAAATGCTAATAGATATGTTAATAAATGGAAATTATTAAATAAAAAACATGTAGAAGGAGTTAAAGAAGAAGAGAATTTAAAAAGACAATGGGGAGCTTATTATAGAGGAAATTCTGTAGCTGATAAAAAATTAATGAAAGATAATGGAGAATTTGTAGCTCCTGAAGAATTAGATCTAATAGCTGCTAATGCAGATACTTACTTTAAATTATTACAAGAACAATATAAAGAACAATTAAATAGAATTAGAGAAAAAAGTTTGGGATTAACACCAGTAGAAGGTGGTAAATTTTATAAATATGGTACTAAGACTTTAAAAGGTTTAACTCTAGAAGAAGCTCAAGCAGAAGCAGATAAAATGGCTAATGAAGGATTTTCAACATTACTAAGTCCAGCTGATCCTTATGTAAGAGCTGTAGCAGCTTCTCTTGGTATAACTAATCCTACAAAAGAAGATTTAAAACAAGGGCCATTATATAATTATTTACATAAAGAATTATCTCAATGGACTACAACAAATCTTGTACGTGGAGAAGAACTTAGAGAAAATTATTTAGCTAATCCAGGATGGTCTAGTGGATCAGGCCTTACAATTATACCTAAGGATGCTTTATTATCTACTAGGGAACATAAACCATACGGTAAAGAAGATATAGCTGGATTAGATAAAAATACTGCTGGAAAATATAATACAATATATAACTTAGTAGAAAATTGGATTAATAATACTGATAAAGATGCTGGTAAAAAATTAATGGCTTATCCTGAATTTAAAAAATTGTATTCACAATACATGTATCTTGATAAAAATAAAAGACCTGTATTAGATATTGATGGATTAAAACAAGCAGCAAAAGAAACTTTTGATGCAGCTCTTGGTAAATTTTCTACACAAGTAGATTTTAAAGATAAAGAAGCTAGCACTGGTATGGTTAATATGGTATTAAATAATAATAATTTACCTAGATTAATTGGATTTAATATAAATGGAATTTCTAGTAATGTTACAAGTAAGTTAAATGCATCCAATATAAAAGGAGTATCTATTTCTACTAATGGTAATTTATTGATTACATATGATAAAAAAAATAGCACTGGTTCAGAGCTTTCAGATGTAATAGAAATAAATGCTTTTGATGAATATGGTAATCCAACTGGTGCTTATGATAATGAAACATTACCTCTAGCAAAAATGTTATATAAAATACATACAGAAAAGTATAAAGTAGCAGATAAAAAAGATCCTACTTTAATAGGAACTGTTAGTAATATACCATACATTGATAAGGATAATAACGTTTATAAGGATATACTACTTAATGCAAAATATTCTATTTATTCAGATAGAGGTAGATATTTTGGTTTAGTAGAATATGTAGATGGAGATGGTAATGTAGTAAATTCATATTCTAAACCTTTGGAACAAGTACAACATGATTTAATATTAGGTATAGGTGAAATTTCAAAAGCTCATAATTTAAATAAATGATAATTTAATTAGCTATGGATATTAACAAATTAAGAACTTTATTGCAAGAACAAAACAATGCTATTGTTTCTGGTAATACTCCTAACACTCCAACAATAGATGAAACTACAGTAAATACAAGCAATTTAACACCAGATAACAATATTATAGTAGATCCATATACTAATGAACAAAAAAAATTAATACAAAAAACTGCTAGAACTTATGAACTAGTTCCATATAATGCATTTTCTGATGCATATAAAACAAGTAGAATTATATCTCAATTAAATGCAGATTATATAGATGATAGATCATTTTCAGGTATATACCCAGATGTATATAGACCATCTAGATTTGATTCAAAAATGTCTAGCGCTGAATTAATGTCTGGATTACAAAGTCCAGAAATGTTAGAGCATAGACGTTCAGAAAAACAAGATGCATTATCAGCATATGGATCATCTATGACTAAACTTACACTTAAAACAGGAACAAATGTAGTAGGTGGTCTTACAGGTTTGATTTATGGAGTTGGTTCAGCTTTATATAATTGGGATGCTAGTAAATTTTTGGATAACTCATTAATGCAAGCTTTAGATAATGCAAACAAATATATAGATAAAACACTACCTGTATATAAATCTTTAGATTTTAAAGAAAAGGGGTTTTTTGGTAAAGCTCTTAGTCATCCTTTAATGCTTTTTGATTTATCAACAGATGCAGCAGCTTTTATAGCAGGAGCAGTTATTACTGAAGCAGCTGCGGCAGCTTTAACTGCATCAACAGGTATTGGAGTAACAGCTTTAGCAGCTAATAGTGCTAGAATATTAGCTCAAGGGTCAAGATTTTTAAGTGCTTTTAAAAAAGCTGAAGTTGCAGCTGAAGCTATTAACAAAACTTCAAAATTAGTGAGGGTTATTGATAAAACTAGAAAAGCTGCTACTAAAGCAGATGATGTATTATCCATAAGTAAATATGCTGATAAATTAGCAAGTACTAGAACTATAGATAGAGCATTAGGTAATGCTAGAAAATTAGCAACAGGTGCTGGTTTTGAATCTATATTACAAGCTAATCATTTTTATACAGATTTAAAACAAACTTATGCTAACAATAGAAGAGAAGAATTTAGAAACAAATTTAGGACTGATTACGAAGCTGTAGAAAACATGCCAAAAACTACTGATGTAGAAATGGCAGAATATTTAAAAGCTAAACAAGCTTTACAAAAAAGGGAAAATGCAGCAGTATTAAAAGATGTTTTAAATTTTGAAGATAAAGCTTTAACAGCTGGCTATGGCATATTTGCTTTAAATATGGCTACTGTTGGAATTTCTAACCTTATACAATTTCCATCTATTTTTGGGTTAAGATTTGCTAATAGTTTATTACCTAAAAGTTTAGTAAAATTAGAAAAGTCTACAGCAGGTAAATTTTTATCAAAAACTAATAAAGAAAAAATAAAAAAAGGAGTAGATGAAGCTTTAGAAACTGGAGAAACACTTGCAGAAAATAAAGTTAAAGAAGAAGCTATTGAAGAATCTACAAAAACTTTAAATTTACCTGGATTTTTTAAAAGAAAAGTTTTAGGTAAAGAAATAAGAGGAGCTGCTTTAGATGAAACTGTTAAATTAAAATTCACCCCTCCAAAAGGTGTATTTAAACATTTAGATAATATTAAGACCTTTATAAAAAATCCATTAAGTGAAGGAACAGAAGAATTTTTACAGGGATTTTATGATGAAGCTCTTAAAGATTATTATCTTAAAAAATACGATCCTGACAATGTAACTAGATCTGCTAGTTTAGTAGATTCAATGTCAAAGAGTATTTTATATAATTTAACAGATCCAAATGCTTCTACTGAAGCATGGATGGGATTTTTTATGGGATTAATAGGTATGCCAGGTAAAGGACTTTTACCTGGTAAATTAGGTATAGATGCTCAAACAGGTAAAAGAGCAGACTTGTGGGTAGGTGGATCTTATGGTGCTTTTAAAGAAAGAAAAGAACTATATTCAAACGTAGAAAGATTTGTAAATTACTTTAATGAAAAGGGTAATAGTTTTCCACTTAGCACAAGGTTACTAATTCAAAATACAGTAGAATCTTTACATACTAATCAAAAAGCTTTAGATGGTTTAATAGAAAATGATAAAAAAGCATTCTTAGATGCTCAAGATCAAGATTTGTTTTCTTTTGTACGTGCTAGGGAATTAGCTGGATTAGGACAAACTGTAGATGATTATGTAGAGTCATTAAAAGAAATGGATGCTGATTCATACTTTAAATTATTTGATATTCAAGATAATAATTTAAGTACTGAAGAAAAAGAGAAGGCTAAACAAGAAAGTATAAATAGACTTGAAAATAGAATTAAAGCTATTAGAAAAGCTATAAGAACTGTAAATAAAATTGAAGATACAAATCAATTTGAATACTATGACCCTGATGTAGAAGATTATAAAGAGCAGTTAGCTTTCTTATTGTCGTATGGAGATATTATAGACCAAAGACAAGATGAGATATTACAAGCTATAGATGAGCATTCTAATAAAATTATAGATGGAGCTTCTTTATTGTTCTTACTAAAAAGATCTATGCATCCTGTAGATAAAGAAAGGATTCGTAGATTAAGTGCTAAGAAAAAATTGATGGAAGAACAAATAAAAGAAATAGATAAAACTATAGAGGATGTTAAAGCTCAAATAGATTTAATAGAAAGAGATAAAGGAGAAGTATCCCCTGAAGTTGTAGCTCTTAACAATGAATTAAACATAAAAAAATTAACTTTAAAAAGGCAAATACTTGAATTAGAGTTAGAAAATAAAAGGTTAACAGGTAAAAAAGATGTTAACGCTGTTATTAATAATAATACTAAACTAAAAGAATTAAGAAAAGAATTAAGTTCTGTAGAAGAAGAACTTTCTGCTAATGTTATAGAAAAACGTAATAAATTATTAAAAGAATTAGATAATAGAAGAAAAGAATTAGAAGAATTTAAAGTTAAAAAGCAGCAACTTATCTCAGAATTAAATACATCCATTGTAGAATTAAAGAATAGTTTAAAGAATGCATATGATGGTGTAATCACTGAATTAGATAAATTAAGTGAAGTAAATAAAGAATTTGATTCTAAAAGCAAAGATGAAAAAGAACCACAACAACTTAGTTTGTTTTTGGGAGATGAGTTTGACTCTAATCCTGTAAATGCACAAAAAGCTAAAGTACAAGAAGCTTTAGATAAATTTAAAACTATATCATTCATCTTAGATATTTCCAGAGATGAGTTACCAGAAGATTTAATAGAAGTTATAGATGAATTTGAAAAATCTTTACAAGAAATACAAAATGAATTAGAAAGTTTAAATTCTGATAATTTAGATTCAAAGGCATTTACAGAAAAATTTAGTAATGTACTAGAAAAAATAGATACTTTAAAACTAAATACTGTTGATGCACATTTAAAAACTAAAGAAAAAAATATTGAAAATGAGGTTAATACTTTAACTAATAATATATCTTCTACTGTATCTAGTTTAAAAGTAGTAAGCTCTTCTAAAGAAGAAGCTAAACAAAGAGCTATTAATTCTTTAAATAGTTTAAAAGCTATCAAAACATCTTTAGAAGAAGATTTTAAAGATGAAATGAGAGCTTATTATAATACTAAAAAGAAAATAGAAGAAAAAAGAGGTGAAAGATATACAGAAAAAGAATTAGATGAAAAGACTAAATCGGATGATAAACATTTATTTGAATTTAATAGACAGTTTACTATAGGTACAGAAGAAGATTTTGATGCCTTTGAAAAAGAGGTAAGAGATATTTTAAATATATATGAAGATATATATGGTCAAATACAAAAAGCTAATGTTCAAAAAGATAAAATAAATGTAGAAAGAGTAAATTCTTTAATAAAAGATTTACAAAGACTTGAAAATTCTAGGCTTTACGCTATAGATATGTTAAAGTTTTTTGCTACTAGAAAGGGTAGAGACTTTGCAGTACTAGCTTCTAGAAAAGCAAGATATGAGGTTTTCCATAAACATATTTTAGCTAGAGATGTAGCTGATCAAAAATATAAAGAAATTGATGAAGCTTTAGATAAAGCTATAGAAGAAGCTTTAGCTAATGTACCTAATACTCCAGAATACGAACCTGTAAGAGCTACTATAAAAAGATCTGTATATTTAAAATATGAATTTAAAAATGCTAATGGAGATTTAGTAGAAGGTAAAGTATATAAAACAGATAATAATGAATTAGTATTTGTAGCTAATGAAAATAGTAATGCAGTAGAAGAAATAGATTTAACTACAGATACATTTAAAGATAATGATCAAGTTTCTGATATAAAAGCTAAACACTTAAAAGAAGTATTATCAGAAAAGCATAAAGCTATTGAAGAAAATATAGAGCAGAAAAAGAAAGAATTAGATAAGGAATTAGAAGATAAACGTAAGAGTTTATTAAAAGAAATAAAATCTCTATATTTTAAATTTCCTGATAAACTATCAAAAATTGTTCAAAATCTATATGAAAATAAGCTTAAACATTTAAAAAGTGTTAGATCAGATATTGAAAAATCATACGATCTAAAAATAAAAAATGCTAGTTCTTATAAAGAAATTGATAGATTAAAGAAATTAAAAGAAGCTGAATTAAAAGCTATAGATGTCATTATAGAGGCTACTAAAAATAGCATAAATAAAATAAAACAAAAAATAGTAGCTCTCACTAATGATTATGTAGATAATTATGATTTTAATAGAAATGTATTTGTTACAGAAATTATAGGTGGTATTGTAAATCAAATTAATGAGGATTTAACTACTGCACAGGAAACTCATTATAATAAAGCTTTAGAAGGTATAGAAAAACTAAGTGATAAAGATCCTGATTTATATGAAAAACATTTAAATGCTTTAGAAAAAGCTAATGAAGAAGCTATTAAAAGAATAAATGATGAAGTAGAAAATACAAGAATCTTCTTAGAAAAATCTTTTAATGACCCAAAAATAGAATATATTGAACGAAATGTAAATAAAGTAGAAACTACTATAAAGGCTTTAAGAGATGATAAATTAAAAGAATTAAGCTTAGAAGAAACTAAGCAAAAAGAAAAAGCAGAGGAAGAAGCTGAAAAAGAAACTGAAGAATTTTTATCAAAATACAAAATAAAAGTACAAACTTTAAAAGCGATATTATATAGAGAAAGTATAGGTGATTTTTCAGATGGAAAATACTCAAAAGTTGAACAAGCAGTTGATTTACCAATCCCACAAGTTGGAAGAATAGATAGAGAAACTGGAGAATATTTTGCAATTGGAGATATTATTTTAAACAGAAAAACTAATACAAGATATTTAGTAGTAACTTATCGTAACCAAAATAATGAAGATTATAACGTTTATTTTGAAATAAACAATGATGGGTTAGCTATACCTATAAAATTGTATTATAATGAAATAGATGGCTTAGATGATAAAACTGTAACAGTTGTAGAAAAAACTAATGTAGAAGTAAAATTTGATGGAGACTTAGCTATATACACTACAGAAGATGGACGTGAATTTTTAACTCTTGTTAGTTTTCAATCTGAGCTTTTACCTGAAGATAGAGCAGATTATCTAAAAACTCATCCAAAAGAAATTGAAATTCATTTTATGGATGAGCCTAAGAATATAGTACATATAGAAAAAGATAAAAATCAAATTAAATATATATTAGATAAATTAAATAATTCTACAGGAAGTAAAGCTTACAAAGAAGTTGATTCTAAAGGTAATTCCCATACTTATCCAATAATAGAAATAAATGGAAGACAAGCTTATGTAAAATATTCTTTGAAGAAACCTGTAAAAGTAAAGTATAAAGTAAAAAATAAAAAAACAGGAAAATACGAAGAAAAAGAAAAAGTAATCTTCGTATATAAAGATGCAAAACCTATTAATGCTATAAAATTAACTCCTGTAATAGATAAAAATGAATTTGAGAAAAAAATAAAAGAAGGTACTTTAACAGCTGATGATGTAGAATCTTTGTCTACTTCATCTAAATCTACTATAAGTAATTTTACTTCTGTAGAAATAGCACAATCTGATTTCTATGGAAAAACTGCAAATGCTTTTGGAGAAAATCATTATGAAATTATTAAATTAAATGGCGAATATTATGCTGTTAAAAAATTACCTAAAGCTTATATTATTTATGAAGATAGTGGAGCTATAGGTAATGGATTTGTACCTCCGATGTTATATAATTCTGAAAATAAACCAATTGGAGTAAATTGGGATAGGTTTAAATTTTTAAACAAAGGATTAAATGATTTATATGAAAAAGATCCAAATACTTTAGATCCAACAGAAACTACTAGAGAACATCATGAATATGAGGATAAAATAGATACATTATCTAGTTTAGCTGGTGTAGATATTTTATATAAAGTAATTGAAAAAAATAATAAAAAAGTTATAGTAGATGATGTAGATGCAAATGGTCTTCCTATATTTAACTCTGAACCTAGCCAAAGAAGATATTATAATTTTATAAATAAACAATTAGAATTATTAGGATTAGAGGAATTTACAAAAAGATTTAAAGTTAAATATGTAATATATAATAAAGATAATGTAAAGTATTTTGAAGGTGATTCAGATGAAATTGCAAAAAGTGGTTTAGATGAAAACTTAAATGTAATTGATGAAGATACTGTTACTATAAGAGTTGTTATAGTAGATGAAAATGGTAATGATGTTTTAGTAGATGATGCAGGTAATGTAAGTATAGTAGGAAAGCCAGTATATACTAGTTTACATACTCCAAGTTATGCTAATCAAGGATTAGCTGGAAGTGAAGAGTTTAAAGAAGCTGTAATGAATGAACATAAAAAGAAAAGAGCAGCTATAATAAAAAGTTTAACTCAAGATCCATCTAAGCCTATATATTCTAGTATTACTAATTCCTCGAGTGGACATATATTATTTGTTAAACCTGAATATAGCGAATCTGGTGGATTTAGACGTAGAGGTGTTCCATTAGAAGATGCTTTTGAAGGTAATATTTTAGATATACCTTTAAGTGTAGTAACTTTATCAGATAAATTACCTGTAGCTATATTTAATATAGACGGTAAAGTAGTAACAGTATCTTGTGACTTTGCAATATTAGGACATGTAGTAACTGTGGTAAAAGCTCCTAATGGTAAATACAAAGTTATACCTTTGATCACAAGAAAAATAACCCATAATGAAGCTTTAACTGTAGCAAGATTATTAAGAAAAGTTACACTTGAAAATAAAAATGAATTAAATGATATTCCTATCTTACCAAAAGAATCTACTGAAGGTACTGAAAAAACTAGCTTAATTACAAGAATTATACATTATGGTATAGGAAATGGTAACTCTTATAAACATACACAATTTTATGTAGATAGTAAAAAAAAGGTTATAGTGTATGGGAAAAACACTATGACTTTTAATGAATTCAATACTGAAGAAGGATTTACTACATTAGTAAGATGGTTAGAAACTACTAAAACGTTTAATGTAAACAAAGACCTTATTGCATTATCTGGTAAATTTACAGAATATACATTAGATGAAAAAGGAAACTTAAAATTTAATATTTACAATAGTTATGCAAAGTATTTACTTGCTAAATCATCTAAATCAGTAGAAAACCCAATAATAACTACTGATATCGCATTATATGGTGGTAAGAAGGGGCCAACTTTTGGACAAATAAACTTAATAGTAGGTGATGTAATAGATAACGAAGGAAATATATTACATCAAGATACTAAGTATAAAAAATCAGATTTTAAAGATAGTAAAACTAAAGAATCTGCTGAAGAATCTACTAAAAAATCAAATACTGAATCTGGTGATAAAAATTCAGGTTTACCTACTGGATTTAGAAGGTTAGGAACTGGTTTAGCTAATACTTCTAGTAATTCAAGTAATACTCCAACTGGATTTAGACCTTTTAGTCAATCGCCTAAAAAAAATACATCTGAAGAGGATGTAAAAGATCCAAATGATTTATTTATTGACTTATATAATGAAACTACATTAGGTTTTGAAGAAACAGGAGAATATCCAAATCCTGGAGAACCTAATGGTAAAAATAGATTAAATACTAAACAAGATACTAATTATGAAAGAGAAAATATAGAAAAAGTTAGAGAATGGTTTAAGCAAAATTTACCTAATGTACCATTAGAAGTTGTGAATAGATTGATAGAAACATCAAAAGGAAAAGCTTTTGGTGTATATGTAAATGGTATAGTTAAAATTTGGGAAGATGCAGAAATAGGTACAGCTTTTCATGAAGCTTTCCATGTAGTATTTAATTCTGCTTTAAATACTAATGAAAAAAAGACGTTATTAAATACAGTAAGAGAAAAATTTGGGAAAGATATAGATGATGATACAGCTGAAGAAATATTAGCTGAAGATTTTAGATTGTGGAAACTTACTGGTAAATCAGATTTATATACAGATAATAATAATGTAAAGAAGTCCTTATTTGAAAAAATACTTGATTTCATCAAAAAAATTGTTGATTTCTTTACTAATATTAATAATGCTAACAAAATTAAAGACTTATATGAAGCTATAGATTCTGGAAAATTTAAACATATTAATCTTAGTAAATCTGTAAATGTTAAAACAAGAATAGCAGATTTAAATACTGTTCAAGTGTATGAACTTGTACAAACTGTTCAAGGTCGTTTTATTCATTCATTTATAAAAGACGGTAGTTTTATAGATCCAAAAACTATAAATAAAAGATTAATAATTGCTTTATTCTCGGTTTTAAACGATAGAACTATAGATTTTTCTATAAGAGAAAAAGTTTTAAATAATATTGAAGACTTCATGAATGAAGTCGCATTATCATTACAGCAAAGTGGATTTTCTGTAGAGTTTACAAATAAATTAGTTTTAGATACTATATATGCAGTAAATACAGCTAAAACTAGTGGTAAAGCTAAATTGTCCCAATTTAGTACTTCTATTAAATATGATGATACTGAAAAAGTAGATGATATAATAGAAGTACAAGCTATAGAAGTAGATGAATTTGGTAATGAAATTAATAGAGATAATTCTCAGGAAGAACTCATAGAAACTTTTACATATGATGAAATAGGAGAAATTGATAAATTTGATGATAGCTTGTCTAAGTCCCACCTTAGTAAAATTAACAAAGGTATTAAACTAATATTATCAGGATTATTAGAAAAATCTGATATGCATACTAGTATAGGTACTGAAAGATATATACCATTTGCTGAAGTATATAAAACTTTAGTTAATGAACTAAATGGTACTACTACATGGGAAGGAGTTTATGGAATAAAACATAAGTTACAAATGTTAGCTGCTAAAAGTCCTAAATACAAGCAATTATTAGATTATATAGAATCTTTAAATGATAAAGATAAAGTTCAGTTCATATCTTTATTTGCACAAACTTTTAGTAGTAAAAAATTCAGATTTGTACGAATTATTATAAATAATAATGGTAGTAGAGTTATAAATTCAGACCAATTTACAATAGCTAGAAAACTAAGAAATGATTTAATAAATGGATATATCACTTCAGAATATCATGCTGAAATAAGTGAGAATAAGAAAAAAGCTGAAAAATATAATCATTTTGATACTAAAGACCATCCTGAAGGATTAAAAATTGCATTTTCTGATGTTAACAATATAAATGACCCAAAAATTAGGGAAAGTGTAGAAAATAAACTAAGAAAATTAGGATTACATATATTTATAAGAGATTCTATCTTAAAAGATAAAGATAGAATGCGTGAATTAATTGCTGTAATAGAAGCAATATTAAAATACAATGTTGAACAAAAGCGTATTATGAGTGATCCATTCTCAGCAAATATTATTAATTCAAGATTGTCAAGATTAATAAATTATGTTGCAGATGATACTTTGGATTTTGTCGAATACATGCATTTAAATCCTGAAGGAAAACCAGTTTTTGAAGTTAGTTCAAATAACTATTATTCTACATTTGTTAATGTAGCAAAACAAGCTTCTAAAATTGCTGATGCTACAGAAAGAAGGATGTTTTTAGAAAAACACTTTCCAGCTATTGTAAAAGCTGCTCCATATTCAAGTTGGGCACAAATCATATTAGATGGAATGGCTTCTGATATAGATATTGGTTTTTCAGAAGGAGTGGTATTAAACATTACTACTCCTGAAGGAATAAAAACGTTTGATTTAAGTCCTCAAGATTTAGTGTTTAAATATTTATTGTTATATCATGAATCTAAAAAAGCCGGATCTAAGACGTCTTATATAGTATTAAGAAGGCCTTCTGACAAATCATTAGAACCTATTTTAATAAATTTACCTTATAGTTCTTTTGACTCTAGAAGCTATACTATTGTACAATTAATTTTATTTGAAGCCTCAAATAATAATTTCAAAATTACACCTAATATATTAGATCCTACATTATTCCAAGTTGTAAAACAAATTATTTCTAAACATAAAGGATCTAAAAAAGAGTTAAATGAATCTGATCTAAAAAATATAGAAAATGAATTAATGACATTAAGTACAGAATTAAAAGATTCATTTGACAAGAACTTTATAAATAAAGAATTAGAAGAATTAAAAGAGTATCTAGATTATTTAAATCTTACAAATTCTAAATATAATATTTTAAAAGAGCATATAGATAATTTTGATGATGACTTTTTAAAAAGTTTTATATATGATTTTTTCCATACAAGACTTGAAATGCACATGTTGTTTTTGGGAGACTTTTCACAATTCTCACAATTGTTTAAACGTACTAGTGGCCCAGTAGCAACAGGTAAAGCTTTTATACAATCAACTGAAGTAGACGATTTTATTCAATCTTCAGAAAACAATACAAATAATCATATTGACACAATTATAAGAGATTCTATAAAATCTAATAATCCAAGAGCTAGATTTGATTTAATATTTAGGTTAAGTGAGAAAAATAAAATTATTCTCCTTAATAAAATTCAAGACAGTATAAAAGTTGTTAATAATGATAATACAAAAAAAATTCTTACTGAATTATATAATGTTGTAAATAGTGTACAAGTTACAAATACAGACCTTAACATAGGTATTATAAAAACTAAAATGTATAGTGTAGAAGATGATACTATACAACAATTTGCTGCAATAGCTAGAGAACTTTATAAAGGATCTAATCTAAGTAAAAAAGAAATAGATGAAGAAATAAATTATTTGTTATCTAAATATAAAGATATACAAACTACAGACGGTATTGGATATATTACATTAGACATGTATAGAGAATTACTTATTAGAGCTGGAGAATGGGATTTTGATAGTCAAGAAAGTTTGTATAATAAGGTAAAAGCTGGAGAAAAAATAGATCCAAGAGAAATACTTAAAGTATTTCCAGTTTTAAAAACTCAAGGTTATGGTTCAAAAGTTAATAATATAGAACAAACATACGACAGTGAATCAAATGAAAGATTTGTAACTGTTACACCTATAACAAAGAACACTGTTTATTTTGCAAAACATGCACTATTTCCTATAATACCAACTATAGGAGAAAATTCTGCATTAACTGTTTTAGCTAAATCAATGGAAGAAAGTGGTATCCATTTAGTATTTGATGAAACTAGTATTAAAAGTAAAATAACAGATGAACTTGAAATTAATATATTTGATGATACTCCTAATGTGTATACAGATGAAAATGGGGTAGAACATTATAACGTTCCAATAATACATATGGATGGATTTTCCGCTAGATTAAATACATTTAAAATTCAAGTAGATACACATAACTTTGCAGAAGATAAAGTTGTAGATGGAAGACAAATACGTGTAAAAATATTTGATAATCTTTTTGATGGAGGTATTCCTACTGATTTTGATGGTACAGAAGAAGAATTTAAACAATTATTAACATCAGAAAATGGTATTCAAGAATTAAGAAAAAGATCTAAAATTTTCAATCATTATTTAGATTATAAAAATACGTACTCTAATATAATTTATAAAAATTTTAATTCATTTTTAAATTCTATAGGTTTAACTGCAATAGATGCAAGAACTAATGAACCTATAACAGATTTAAAAAAATATTTTAGTCATGAATTAGATGATGATGGTTCTGGAGTAATTATATCAGATAATCTTTATTCTGATGTTGAATTTGTTGTATCAGATTACAATAAATTTATAAATGAATTAAAGAAGTCGTTGTTTGAAATGAATGTACCATCTACGGTATTAGACCAAATTCAAGTTGAAACTATAGAAAGATTAGATAAAAATGGTAATAAAATTACTATAAATAGGCTTAAATTATCTATAGATTCATTACCTGTAGTTTCATTAATTGAAAATATATTATATTCTAAATTTAGAAAATCTAGTTTAAGAATAGAAAAACAAGGTACAGCTTATGTACAAGTTCCAAATGCTTATATAAGTAATCCAGATATAAACCAAAATAGGTCTCAAATATTTTCAAAAGAAAAATTAAATGATAAAGATGTAAAAACTTTAAATGAAATTAGCAAAAATCTAAATTTTATACGTAATGAAAATGGTAAAATTTTAGCTGCTGAAGTTTATTTGCCTAATTACATGGCTAAAAAACTTGGAATTACTACTGCTGATGACTTAGATAAGATAGATCCAAGATTATTAAATATAATTGGATATCGTATTCCTACACAAGGGCTAAATTCTATGTTACCAATTAAAATCAAAGGATTTTTACCAGCAGAATTTGGAGATACTGTAGTAATACCTTATGAAGTAATTGCACAAAATGACTCAGACTTTGATATTGATAAATTATATGTATTTAGACCAAATGTAAAATATAAGTATGATTCAAAAGCTTTAAACAATGTTAAAACGATTGAAACTGATGTTAATAATCAATTAAGTTTAGCTAATATATATGACTTTAGGTTAAATATAAATAGTAAAGATCCTGAAGAAATTTTGGAACAATTACAGAATTTTGTAGAACTTGTAGAAACTAAAAAAGAAAATAATGAATATTTGAGTAAAGGTGAATTACTAGCTTATGATATAATTAGACATTATTTAAATAATATAAATATAGTAAAAGTAGAATATATAGAAGGTAAAGTTGATGGTAATTTAAAAGAAATGGAGAACAAACTACTTGAAATACAACATAGTATATTGTTAGACCATAACACACCTTCTATGATACTACCTCTGTCTGCTGCTTATCTTAAAAAGGAAGCTAATATTCAATATTACATGAAGAAAGAAGGTAAAATGCCTCCTTCAGATATGACAGATAAAGATCTTGAAAATTATAGATTAAGTAGTGAAAATGACCCTGTTAAACTATTATCATTTATAGAAGAACTTCAACAAGGGTTAACTTTTAAATCAGGTAAAAGAAATGTAAGTATATCTGCTTCATATTCAGTATTACACACTGGATTATCGTTTAAACCTGTTAATATAGTAATAAAAGATGTAGTTATAAATTGTCCATTTCATGGTAAAAGTACTGTAACTAAACATAAAGACTATGACGATACTATAGAATCTGTGATAAGATTTGGGAAAAAATTTGATGCTTCTGGTCATGTAATATCTACTCATATCGGTATGTATATTAGTGCTAACGTTGATATAGCAAAAGATCCATTTATTTTTAAATTAAATAGCAATGAAATTACAAACACATCTAGATTAGGGTTAATATTGGTTGGAGCACCAAGAGATTTCGTATCAAGGTTTTTTACACAAGATATTATAGAAAGATTTACTTATTTAAAAATGTCTTCAAGCTCTTTAATAATTAAATATACAGATAAATCTAATTTAACGCCTAGAAGAACTAATAATCCAGATGATTATTTTGATTATGATTTTTATTATGAATATTATCATAGTAGAAAAAAAGATACTGGATTATATAAATCAGAACGTGAAATTTTGATTCAAATTCTTAAGGAATTTGGAGTTGAGCTAAAAAATAATGAAGATCCTTATAAATACTTAAAGAAAGTAAATGCTAATGGAAGAACTTTAACTGTAGAAGATTTAAATTTAGGATTAACTAAACAAATGGATCCTGATAAATGGAATAAAATGCAAATTCAAATATTAGCAGATTTTATTGCATACAGAAAATTAGGAAGTGAGTTAATAACATTAAATAAGTATTCATCAAGTGATAAAGCTAATATTTATTCTTTAAGTAGTTCTTACGAATTTTCAACTAATCAATCTTTAAGTGGGTTTTCAATAGATTTATTGGAACCATTTGATGAAATAACTTTTCAATCATCAAAATTATTTAATCAGCTGTTTTCAACAATAACCTTTTATTGTATTGATATACAGAAATATTTAGTACACTCTTTAAAAAATGCTGGAGTTTATCCTAAACCAAAGGATTTAGATAAAATTAGGGAAGGCGCATTATCATTAATTTTCCAAATGTCTATAGTACATAAAAGTACTGGTGTTTATAGGGTATTTACAAAAGATGAAATATATAAGCTGATTTCATCAGAAAATCAAAATAATACCGTTCGTAAACTTAAAAGGTTTTTTGAAGCATTGGATAATCCAATATTTAACAATAATTTAGTATTCAGTATAGATAAAAATGGTGTAGATAGTATAGCATTAAGACAAAAGCAGTTTGATGAATATACTATAAAACTGTTATATCAAGCTTTTGAAGAATTACGTGTTTATTATCCAAATGTGTATAATGAATTATTAAAAGTTATTGCTGCTACTACTGGATATAGTAATAGAAGTAATAACTTATTGAGGTTGATAAACCCTGAAGTTTATTCAGAAGATATGAGTAAATTATTATATGGTATTGATTCCAGATATGGAGTATCACAAGAATTTAAAAACATAGAATCGTTTATAATAAGTTCTTTACAAAGTGCTATATTTAAATATGCACAATATAATAATAATATAGTTCCTAAACTAAATTTAAATGATTATAATGTAGAAGGAGTTTATGAAGATGGAAAACTTATTGTATTAAGTGGAAACAAAGCAAAACTACATAGTTTTAAAGTTGTAAGAAGAATTGAAACTGACGATAAAACATATTATGTAAATGATTTGTATATAAAAGTAGATAGAAATAATAAGGGTGAATCTTTATATTTATTAGTAAATAGTTCTGGTGTTCAAAATGCTCTTGAATTTCATGATAAACCATCTAGAATACTTGAGAAAATTGATAGTGACAAACCTAAAATAGATGATAATTTTAAAACTATTGACAAATCTACAGAAAAAATGTTAATGCGTTTTAATGAAAATATGCCTGAATCAACGGCATTAGATTATATTAGAGATATATTACCAATACAAATGTTTAAACTTTTAAATTTGTCTAGTAATAATATAAATGAAATTAAAGCTACTAATTTAAATGAAGATATAGGAAGAGCAAAACAATCTAGAAAGATGTCTTCAAATGATAATAATACATTTATACATAACCCAAATAATATTCCAGTAACAGAAAACACTTATATTACTAGAGTAGATAAACCTTATAATGAGGAAGAAGCTTTTAATAATTATAAAAAGAAAATGCTTGAAGACCCATTTATTAAAGAACTTATTAGTGATATAGAAAGGGTTAGAAAAGGTTCTATATTAGAAGCTCCTAGAAGTGTAACTATAAATATGCCTGTATTAGAACAAGATAATACACTTGAAATATTAAATAATTTTGCTCCTGGTAGAATTAACTTAATTACTGATAATGTTTTATATAGAAGATTTATAAGTAAAGATTTAGATGCAGCATTTAAAACTAAACTTTTACCTAATTCAAATAAAGTATTAATACAAGCTTTAGAAGAAGGAAATATTTGTGTAGTATTTATAGAAAAAGAATCATTTCTTAAATCTGGTAAAGTATTAGACAAAGCTAACGATGAGAAAACTACTGGTATATTATTAATTAATCCTTCTAAGGAGGAAATAGCAAAGACAATAATTAATAATCCAAATAAGGGTTTAACTATAGTAGTACCTACAGTTCTTTCTATGTTAAATCCAAAACGTGCTATGCAATTTATTGATCAAATGAGAGATATATTAATGGATACTACACCTATATCTGAAATGACAGATACAACAAGATTAGATACTTTAGTTGATGAAACAATAGCTAAGTATTGGAGTAAAATGACTTTAAGTGAGAGAAAAAACTTTAATAACTGTTAAAATTATCTAATTATGAGCTTTTGTGTAAATATAAACTCACCAGAATTTATGGAATTTCAAAAAGCTACAGGATTACCTGTACCAGTACTTAAATCTATAATTGGAGCATGGATGGAAAATAATAATACTTTTGAATTTCCTCCAATGGATTATATTATAAATGCAGCAAATAGATTTAAGGAAGCTAATAAACCTTCAATAAAAGACATAGCTATAAGATATAATATGTCTGAAACTGGATTTTTTAGTAAATATATTATAGTAGAAAATTTAAAAAATGATATAAAAAAAGCTGGATTAAATTATGATGTAAAACAAACATCTAATGGTAGTGGATATTATCTTACTAAAAATGGAAAAATGTTTAATCCATTTAAGCAAGAAATGAAGCAACAAGAAAATGCTAAAAATGCTACAGCTCCAATACAAGAATTAGATGCTAAAATCACTGAGTTTTTATTGAATATAGGAGTATCTATAGAAGAGATCCCAGGTGGAGATTTTATAGCAAAAGCTAATTTTATTAATAAAGTTATAGAAGTTGTTAAAGGAAGAGCTGATTTAACTACTCTACCTGAAGAAGCTTCTCACTTTTTTATTAGAATGTTAAAACCTAATAATCCAATCTTATATGATAAATTAGTTTCTATAGTATTAAAAAATGGTGTATATGAATCTGTATATGAAGAATATAAAAATGTTTACGTAAAAGAAGATGGTTCTCCAGATATAGAAAGAATACAAGAAGAAGCTGTTGCTAAATTCTTAGCTAAGAATATAGTAGAAGTTTTTGTAGAACAAAAAACTAATAAAGAATCTAAAAATAATTCTATATTACACAATGTTTTAACATATATAAAATCTTTAATAAACAAAGCTTTGGATGTTATAGGATTATCTGGATTTTCTAATTTAATATATAGCCATAATAAATTTGTAAAAGATAATTTATATAAATCTCTTGCAAATGATATATTATCTAATAAGACAAAAAAATATAATTTAGTCTTTCCAGAAGATACCTATGAAATGCTCCAAAAAGAAAATATGTCTACACAGAGTTCTATTGTAGATGGTATTAATAAATTTCAAAATAATATAGAAAGTGTAAATGAAAATGGTGAACATTTTTATAAGATTAGAAAAGGTAATTCAGAAATAAAAGTTACTGGTACTCCAAGTAGTGTACTAGATAAATCAAGAAAATACCAAGATAATTTATCTATTAAAGAAAAAGAATTAATAGAACAAGCTCAAAAAAGGGGAAATAAAGTACATAGTTGGGCTAATGATATTATTAAATCTATTGTTAATAATGATACATCAGAAACAGCTTTATACAAAAGTTTAAGTAAAGAAGAAGCTCAACAGTACCTTAAGTTAAAAAATTATTTAACAGCTATGATAAATAAAATAAAAGAGGAAGATCCAGGAGCTGTTATATTAAGTGAAGTATCTGTATATGATCCGAATTTTGTTTATAAAGATGATAAAGGTAATAATAAAAAAGGGTTAGCTGGTACTATTGATATGTTAGTTATTCATAGTGATGGAACTGCTAGTATATATGACTTTAAGACTATTAGCTCTGGAGCAGATTTGTCTAGTATAGGATTAAATGCTTTTTATAAAAATTCTGTACAAGTAGCATTATATAAAAATATTTTAACTAAAGGTAACGCTTTATATAACATTCCACCTGTTAGAGGTATAAAAAGAACTAGACTTGTAAGAATAAATGTCTCTACTGAAAAATCAGGAACTGTAACAGATCTCCATGTTGTAGGACAACTACCTGTAGCTGGAGAAAAAACTGGTAGTGAAATTATAGATAGAAAAATTGAAGAACTTAACCTTAAATTTTTTGACCTTATAAATAGGAAAAAACCAACCGATGTAGCAGAAAGAGAAAAATATTATGAACGTTTAAAAGCTTTAAAAGATGCTATTATTCAATTATATATAAGAAGAAATGTAACTATAACTGCAAATCTGGCAATTAAGGATATACAAAATATATATGATACATTAAATTCTAATAAAGAATTAACATTTGACACATTAAATGAGATTGAAGAAATTATAGATATTTATAAAGATGTATTTATATTTATATCCAATAATAGTAAAGAACTATCTGAAGATGATAGATTAATTATAAATGAGGTTTTATCTGAAGCTTCTCAATTATCTGATAGAATAAAAAATATAAAAAAGCAAAGAATAGAACAACAAGCTGAAGAATTAAACATAACCGATTTTAATAAACCTCAAAAAGCATTGGGATTTTTAGAAAGAACTTTTAGGTCTATTAGCCAAATGAACGTCCCTGTTATAAGAATATTTCATGAACTAGTAAAAAAAGCATTATACAAAGTAGAAACAGACTCTAATAAATTAAGAGAAAGTATTTTAAATGAAGTAAATGCATTAAAAGTATGGGCTGGATCTAAAGGATTATCTTTACAACAAGCCTATGATATGATAATAAATAAAAATACAGGTACGTTAATTAGTAAGTATTCAAAAGATTTTTGGAATAGCTTAAAAAAAGCTAAAGAGACAGGTGATATTAAGTGGATAAATGCTAATATGTATATAGACCAAAAAGCTGTTGAAGACGATATAAATAGATTTAAAAAAAATATAGAAAAAGTTTTATATCACAAAGATCCAATATTAAATGAAAAGATTAAAGCTCAAAAAATAAAAGAATATGAGGAAAAACAAAGAAATCCATTAACTACATTTCACTTAAAGATAAAACCAGAAGTAGAAAAACAATGGCATTCTCAAGAATGGATTGAATTAAATAAACCTGGTAATGAAGGGTTGTTAAGATTTTATGAGTTTTTTACTAAAACTACTAAAGAATTATCTAGTTGGTTACCTGATTTTGGATATAAAGAAAACTTTATCCCTAATGTTGAAAAAAATATAATTGAGAAATTAGGTACTCCTAATAAATCGTATATTGAAATAGCTGGAGATAGAGCTAAAAGCCTATTATTTAATGAAAATGATATGTTAATATCTGATATTACAGATTCACAAAATGGAACTAAAAAACAAATTCCTATCTTTTTTGTAAGGCAACTAGATCCAAAATTGAAATCTTATGATTTAGGATTTGTACTACAACTTTTTGGTGAAACTTCATTTTATCATAGAGAAATGGCTGCTATTGAGAGTAATGCTTTAGCTTTATTAGATATAGCAAAGAATCAACCAACAATCGAAGTATCTAAATTTACTGGAAAAGTTAAAATAAATCCAATGACTGGTCAACCTATTGAAAGTGAAAAAGCTAATAGGCAGATTACAGATTTATTGGAAGATATGATAAATTACTATGTCTATAATATTAAAGAAGAAGTACCTAGAGCAGCTGGTGTTATAAATACTATGAATAAAGCTGCATCTGTTATGTTATTAGGATTAAATATATTCCCTGCTATAGCTGCTACAGTATCCAATGTTGTTGGATTAAATGTACAAGCTAGTAGAAATATCTTTTTCACAAGAAAACAATTAAAAAAGGGATTTTGGGCATTAACAGGTGGATCCTTAACACATAATACAGAAGGTTTAAAAGCTAGAGGATTTATAACATTATTTAATAGTAGATTAGACCAAAGAATAGAAAAGAAAAATAGAAAGATAAAATCAACTATACTTACTAGAAATTTAAGTCTTGATCCGCTATATTTTATGTTGAGAAAACCAGATGAATTAATGCAAGATAATATATTATTAGCTGTATTACAAAATAGCATGTTTGATGAATCTGGTAAAATAGTTTTAATATCTACATATTTAAAATCTCTTAGACCTAAAAATTATTATTCTTTATCTAAAGAAGAACGTAAAAAAATAGATAAAGAACTTGAAGAGAAGAGAAAAAGTATTAAAAGTGTTTACGATTTAGGTACTATCAAAAATGGAAAATTTGTAATAGAAGGACATGAAGAACTTAGTGAAGACACTATTATAGCTTTTAGAGAATTGGTTAAGCAAATAACTAAAAATATAATTGGTAACTATGATCAGAATGATTTTATAAAATATAGAAATAATGCTTTTATTCGAGCTTTGTTCTTATTTAGAAACTTTATACCACGTTTAGTTGATGAACGTTATGGAAATTTAAGATACAATCCTAATCTTGAAAAATTTGAATTGGGTAGATATAGAACTTTCTTTCATAAATTATTTGGATTTATGAGAGATGAAAGTAATAAGTTAAGATTTGTATTATTTATGGGTATAGAAGATTCAGCTAAAATGAAATATATTGAGTTAGTATCTAGAGATCCAGAGTTAGCTCAAAAGATAAGTTTAGATGAATTTATAGATTTATATAGAGAAAACATTAATGCTACAAAAAGTGGGTTATCTATTACATTAGGAGTAATAGCATTGTTGTTAATGTTAAAATTAGGTGGTGGAGATGACGAAGATAAATATAACAATAAATTTGCTTTAAGAGTTGTTAATAGGGCTTATGCTGAATTAATGATGTTTGTTAACCCATTTGAATTATATAATATTTTAAAAAGTCCTACAGCTACTTTAGCTCCTGTTATTACTTTATATCAAGCTATAACTCATTCAGCTAAAGAGTTAATTGGAGAAACTTTTGATAATGATAAATTAAAAGAAGCTGCAAGACCTAGAAAATATTGGATACAACTTGTAGCTCCTTTAAGAAGTTTAGAAGCTTTAGTTAGAGATTTTGATGATGATTGGAAAGCTTTTATAGAAAAAGAAGAAGATGATGATGAAGAATGAAGAATAAATAATATAAGATTATGTTTTAACAATACAATCTGAACGAAGCCACAAATTTTTTTTCATTAAAGAAAAAGCTGCCCCAATTTTTGAGGCAGCTTTTTATTATTCAAGAAATACAAAGAAATCGCTATAAATTTCTTTAATCACATTTAAAGGTAAACTCATACTTTCACTTCCCATAATAATATCAGAATCTTTAACTACAAATTGTTTTGTAATTACAAGTACGTTAAAATCTTCATAAAATGAATAATTAATTTGTGTTTTAGTTAAATCTGTTTCTTCTATTACTATTGTTTTTTTAATATCAGATGGTTTTTTGTACATTGTATATAAGTTTTAAAAGGTTAATAATAAAGATAAAATAGGCGTGTATCCCTACAGGCCTATTTAAAATCGTGACCAAAAACCCACAGTTATAGCCCACACTATAAAATAAATTATGGCTACAAATATAGTAAAATTTTTACTCTGTAACTTTATTTAGATTTTATTTGTTTTAGTTTGTAAACGTATAAACTGTCTTCAGCATAATTTTTCAAAAAGTTATAATAATCTTCTTCGTTAGTAATATTCCTTGCATAACTTGTTTGAAACAAAGCATAATCTATAACAGACTGTCTCCAATTCTCATAAACAGCATGATCTTTATTTACTCCAATACTTGTAGTAGGTCTATTTATAGCTATCTTCATTCCAAACAAGTTATTATTTTCAATGAATATACTACTTTGAAAATTGTTAGTTTCTAATATAGCTTGCTTATAGACAATATCAGGAAATATAATATTAAGTTTATCAATATAAGCTTTTAACTCTTCTTTTGAAAATCTATCATGGGATACTATTGTAATAGATTTTTCACCACTTACGTATATTACTTCTCTTGAAGATACTATAAATAGTAAAGTAAGATTAATTATAAATATTGACACAAACAATACTATTATAGATTTAATACTAATTAACCGTTTTTCTACGGCTTCTAGTGTACTTTCATCAATGATTAAATACTTTTTGCCTATCATATTTAATTCGATTTAAATGTTTTCTCCATATAATGGAGGTAGTTTTGAAGAATAATTCCAATTAATCATGTTTTTATTTTTATGTGTAATTAAATCAATACTATTTTGAACTTTAATAGCTAACTTAATTATTCTATCCATTTCTTCTTGGGTCAGTTTTAAACCATATTCAAGATAAAAATAATCAAGTAAAGGAAGATAATGCTCATTAAGTTTATTTGTTTGTTCTTTCATAACTTTAATGTTAAAAATTAATATTTACTAATTATTCCACTACCATTACAAGTTCTACATTTTTCTGAAGTAACTTGTGATGTGGTATTATTGAAAGCGTTTAAATAAAATCCATTAGGAACTAATCCACTTCCCATACATACGGGGCATTTATAAATAGTATTAAAATAATTAGATTTATCTTTTTTATTTAAACGATGTAAACTTTTAATCAATGTCCATAACATAATAAATAATATTATAGACATAAAAGCAAAGATAAATATTATAATTATAACTGTTGTGTTCATGGTTATTTTATTTGTTGTCTTAATTCATAAATTTCATTTTGTAACTTATCTATTTCAGTTTGAAGTATTTCAATCTCTTCATTTTTTTCTTGTAAAAGTTTTTTAATCTCCATATTTATTTCTTCTATACAATATGGACAAGCATTCACAAATAATTGTAAGTATCCATTATTATTATTTACCTTTGTATAGCTTTCACTACAAAGTCCTTTTCCACAAGTATTGCAGTATACTTCAAAATCAACATCTATGTTTTGAATTATTTCTATTTTTACATTATTAAATGTTGGCATAGTTTAATTATTTTTAATGTGTTTGTATTTGTTTTATTTTAAATATTTTTCCCATATATCTTTTTTGCTGTAGCAATATATAGCTGTAAAGCCAGGCATAAAAATACAAAATGTAATCAATTCACAACGCATTTTTGTTTTTTAGTTATTAGTAGAGCTAAATAAATATCCCTCCATAATCAGGATGATTTTCTTGTAGAATGATACTCATACAAGTAACTTCATCGTCAAAATAACCAATAATTCGACAATCATTACCATCTTCATCGGATAACTGTGGAACTACTACTTTTAACTTACCTTTCTTTTCCCCAAATGAAACTTCTTCAAACCAGCCATATATTTTTATAGGCTCGCCGAATTCCCTTTTTTCTAAAGTCCAATTTTTGTTATAGTTTATGTTTTTCACCCAATAGGAGTTTCTCGTTCCTTCCGCTTTGATTCGAGAAACCCCAACAAATAATAACATATTGTCGTCATTGTCGGTGCTGTGATTAGCGGTACTTGACATATTTTTGCCTTGTGATATTTTTCTTATGTATTCATTACCTAAATTATCTTTATAGTATCAAATTTCATAGTATTTTATAGCACTATGAAACTTGTTTGTAAGGATTAAATCCTTTTGGATTTAATCTTACTGGACTTACTACAAAGCCCTCTATCCCATTTGCATCAAAGCAGTTTGGGATTGCCTTTCGCATTATGTTTCCACTACCATTAATATCTGCATTGATGATTATTCCATCCTTGCTCTTAAACAAGCCACGACTTATCCTCCTTCCAACATATTTAATTTTTTGTTTTTAATTTCTTTAGTAACGGGTATTCCTAATCTAGTAGCAGCTTTGGTTACAGCTTCATCAACACCTGTTCCTTCATCATATATTATTAAACCTATTTTAACTTGAAGTTTAGGTGATGACATTATTGCTTTTAATAAATTATATACAAACTCATTTATTTGTTCTTGAGTATAACCACGGTTTTTTAATGTTTGTATATCATTACCAGATATTTTCAAAGTGATAGTATTTGATTGAGGTGATTCTACAAACTTATTTAATTCTTTTGCTACAGTAGTATAAGATGCGGCAAGTACTTTGATAAAATTACTATTTAATCCTTTACCTTCCCATCTACTACCTTTAACACCTACGATATGCTCACTATTTAGTATAAATTGTAATCCACCTCTTTCATTTATTTCATCGATTAATTCTGGATTACGTCTAAACTTTTTAACTTGTAATTTATACATTAAATTCATATCATATCTTAAAGCTTCTTCTGGAGAAAGATGCGGGGCCGTTACTTTTGCTTGATTAGCTTTATATGGTCTTTCAACATCCATCAAATCTTTAGCACCCCAATTAGGATTTGTTAATCTTCTACCTAAAATATCATTCGATTTAGAATAAATATTAACACCCTTTACTTTTGATTTGCTAATAGAATTTAGTTCATCAACTATCTTGTCTACTTTTTCTTTAGTTACATTTAGTTTTCCATCTGCTGTTGTGAAATCTTCAATTACACGTATTGTTGCATCAGCAGAAGCGTTTTTTCCTGTCATAGTATGCTTACCTTCAATTTTATGTCTAAACCTTTCAATAAATTTTTCCTTATTACTTATATCAAGTGCTGATCCAGTAGGACTTGGTACTCTAAATAACCATCCTTTAGGTGCTAACACTGTAGTAGGTATTCCTAATCTTACTCCTGTTAACTGATTTAAGATTTGCTCAGTTTCTGTCCAGTTTGCAGGTATATTTATTGTGATCATAGTTTTTAAATTTTAAATAAAATAGGGTAAGCATAAAAAATATTATGCTTACCCAAAACATTATTTGTTATTTATACAAGTTTTAATAATTCATTTACAACTTTTTGGGATTTTTTATATTCATCTCCCCATAATATACCTTTCATTTTTCTATCATAACTTTTATACTTTTTAGTATTTTGAAAGTATGTAGTAATACCATTATATAAATGAAGAGCTGTACCTCTCCATTTATCTTGACCAGGGCCAACATAGATAGCTTCATTAATTTGATTTAAAATATTTTGTGTTCTAGTAGGTAATTCTTCGATATTATCATCTAAAGCATCATTTTTAATAAACACTTTAGTTATAATTTCATTAGCCTTAGTGTCACTTAATGGAGTTTTAGCAAATTTATCTAATATTTCTTGAAGTGTTTTTGAATAAGCTAAAGACAAATTTAGTAAATTTCTACCTTCACTTAATTTATCTTTTATATTTTTGGTATGTCTTATAGTAATATAATTTCTTTTAAATGAACTCAAAGCTAGATTCAAAGTATTGTTACATACAACTCTTATTGGGCTAAAAAACATAGTTACAGGCATGCTACCATCAAAACTATTTATAAAAATTAGGTAATCTTCTATAATATCATCACTGTTATTAATTCTAATATATGAAGGTAGTTTAACTGTTATAAATGAAATTTGTCCATCTCCTAAAACTCCAGCAGTTTCATAAATAATATCATTTCTTTGATTAACTAAAGAATCCAAAAAGTTAAAAGCTTCTTTGTTTTCTAATACGGTATATTTATTAGATAATGAATTTCCAAGTACTACTGCTCTTGGTTCAAGTCTAACAGTTGAATAGCTACCAGATTTTATATAAAAATCATTAGGTAATTTAACATAATTAGGGATTAAAATTACTTTATAATTCATATTAGCGATTTCTATAACTTCATCGCTAGTTTTAGCTTCATTAACTACAGTACCTAATTTATGCCATGCTGGTACTTTTAATGAAAAGAAAGCTTCTTTACCATCTTCTATGTTAATATTGTGCATAGTTTTAAATTTTAAAGTTTATTAATTAAGTTTCATAATTTAATTTAAAGTTTAAGATTTGTGGTTTCTATCTTTATAAACTGCTTTATAAGGTTTATAATTTTCAACTATATCTTCATCCGTATAATTTATAAGTACTTGTATAGTTACGGCTGTCTCAACAAAATAAACTTTATCTTTGTTTTCTAATATTTCTTTTACAGTATGGGGTGATTTTATTTCAAAAAATGCAGGTTCAAGACAATTCATAGTCCAACTAAAAGCCCCATGTTGTTTTTGTATTTTTCCAGCTCTTGTCCTTTTAAAGGAAAATCTATCTGGATAAATTTTTTTTGTTATTAAAAACTCACATAATTTATGAACAATTGGTTTCATATTTTTCAAATATTATTATTTGTTTATTTATGACATGTTAAGGCTTTGATAATAATTCATAACATTTTTCATTACCATTGCATCCCATAAAGCATTGTGTTGTTGACAACATTTTTGCATATTTGCAAATTCTTTTTTGTTGATATCAAGATCTATTCTTTTTATCACTATTTACTAATTCTTTTGCTTTACTAAAATACAACATTGTTAAAACTTCACAGTAAAAATTAAGTGTAGGATTTAAACTATACTTAATATTGAAGGATTGTACTGAAGTTATTATAGATTCCAATTCTTTTAATGAAGTACAATTATTTATAGATTGACTAATTTTCTTATAATCTTTAATCATTTCTAAGTATTTAGCATCATCATCAAATTTAATTAGTTTTATTATGGGGATCGTTAAAAATACTATAATAATGATTAATCCAATTATTTGGATATATTCTATGTAATTTTCCATTTTGATATGGATTTTAATATTTAAATTTCTTTTTCAAGTTTACTCCTATTATATGTACTTACTTTATGTACATGTTTTTTATAGTATTCATTAAGGATACTAGCTACTTTTTTCCTAACTTCATTAATTTTATCATAATAAAATGGTTCAAACAGATTTGAAAAGTTTAATCTATATTTTACTAATAATCTTTCTATTAGTGGATAAGCTTGATTATATTCACTAGTAAGCTTAAATCTTGTTAAATTTGGTATTGACGCCCATAGCTTTTTTACATATACATGATCTAAACCAATGTTCTTTATAATATCTTGTCTAATAGCTTTATTCTTAGGATAACCAGAATAAATTGTAGGCATAAATTCAGATAAAACTATTACATCTTTTAAGTAGTTAAAAGCGAAATCTTTTTCATCGGTATAAACAATATCTTCTAATATTATTTTCATAGTTAACAGTTTTTAATTTATTAAATTAATCAAATAAAAATATATCTTTGTGCAATATTACTAAATATTATCATTGTTTTATGTCTTTAAGTATTTTACTAACTTTAGTAACATATAAAGTATTTTCAGCATATGCTTCTAAGAATTGCAGATATTCTTCTTCTGTTTGAATATTTTTAGCATAAGTAGTTTGGAATAAAGCATAATCTATAACTGATTCTCTCCAATTATTATAAACATTATGTCCATTAGCAGTACCTACCACTAGGGTAGGTCTGCTAATAGGCATCTTCATTCCAAAAAGATTATGATTTTCGTTAAATATTTTACTTTTAAATCCATTAGTTTCTAAAATAGCTTGAGCATAGACTATATTTGGAAATCTTATCTTTAATTTATTAATGTATTTTATAAGCTTTTCTTCAGAAAAGTCTATTCTTGATGTTACTATCACTTGTTTTTCCGATTCTATATATATTATACTCTTGCTTTGAATAATAAATAATATAGTTAGATTTAAAATAAATAATCCAAAAAGTAAAATCATTAAATATTTCAATTTTATATAGTTGTTTTCTACTATTTTTATGGATAAATCATTTTCATCAATAATCATTTTTCCTTTCATATGTCATCAAAATTATCGTTAAAAGATTCTTTAGTAAAAAATGGATTATCAAATAATTTAGTTGTATTATGAATTCTATTTATAGGAATAAAATAAACAGATGAAATTTCTGGATGTAATACAGCTTCTTCAACAAACCAATCATAATCCATGTAATCTTGTACATCTGGCCATCTTACTAATACATATATATTATCTGTATCTTCTAAAAACATAGTCATAGTTTTAATATTTTTTGATTTTAAAATAATTTAAAAACTTTACTATTCCACTAAAGATAACCACTGTAATAAATCCTAATGAATACAATGCTGTTACCAGCAAAAATCCTTTTATCATCATGTCTACAAATTCACCAAATCTTTCCATAGTTTTATGTTTTTAATTACCATTTTATAGTTACTCCATTCATTCCATAAAGTATATTATTTGTTTTACTAAAATGCTTACATCCTTTAAATGGATTAGCTCTGTTTAGTGGAGAAGGGTGTCCAGCATATAAAATATAATGCAAAGATGGATTAATTGTTTTATTAATTATATTTTTAGCATAAGCTCCCCAACAAAGAAATACTATTCCAGTGGTATTATTATTTATAATACTTAAAACTTCTTCTGTAAATTTTGACCATAAATTTACATGACTTAATGGATTTCCTTTCTCTACAGTTAAAGCAGAATTCAACAATAACACTCCTTGATTAGCCCAATGAATTAATGAACTATCTGGATAAGGCCCAACATTACCATAAATATCATCGTATACTTCATTAAGTATAGTTCTTAATGAAGGACTTAATGGTTTAGTTTCATTAGCAAATGCTAAACCTGTAGCACTTCCATCATGATAGGGATCTTGTCCTAATATTACAACTTTTAAACCATTAAAAGATGTTTCTTTAAAGCATCTAAATACTTTATCGTTAGTTTCTGGATATATAACTTTTTTAGTTCTTTCCTGTTTTATTGTTTTTCCTAAAGTTATAAAGTAATTAGAATTCATTACAGGAGATAAAACATAACTCCAATCTTGCTGAATATAATTTTGTATCATTGTCATTACGATTATTATTAAATGGGGATACCACGCACAAGAATACAAAATGTAATCAATTCACAACCCACTAAATAGTAGTATCCCCAACAAAGATTATATATAAATTAACAGTACTAATACAGGAATTTTAAATTTCTTTGTATAAAACTTTTGTAATTTTTCCTGAAAGTTGTTAACATTTTCTAATTTCATCTTTTTTTCAATATGAAGAACATTGATTAGCTCTAATTCTTCATCTCCATTTTTAAATAATAAAATTGATTTTATTGTTACATCTGTGTTTTTATTTTCATAATTTGGATTATTAATATGCATATCATTTAAATTTTGTTAAATATTATTTTTCATATCTAAAAGGTTTAATCAATTTTAGATAGTTTTTAACTTCTCTTGGTAATAGAGTTCTAGTATTATAGTGATAATTAACAGTATTATTAGCCAAATTTAAAAATTTGGATATTTCTCTTGTAGGTATGTTGTTTTTTTAGCTAAAATTATAAAGCTTTTTAAACAACAATAGTAGTAGTAATCATTTTTAGTATAAGATACTTTCTTAATTTTCTTTAGATCTAAATCAAAAGTATCTTTTATTTCATTATTTATTTTGTTTAATAAATCTAAATTTTTCATAACTATTTAATTTAAATTAGGTTAAAATTTCTTAAATAATAATCAGTGGGATGATCAAACATTGAGTTATTAACATGCCAATAGAAATCCTCAATTAACCTATAAATACCTTTAGTATTTAAATCATAGATATGAGTTCCTAAAGAAATAATTGAGGAGGTTCCACCATACATTGCTATGTATTTAACACTTAAAGAACTAGCAAACCATTCTATTGGATAAACAAAGTTAGTATCTAAAACAATAAAAAAGAAGGTAACTTCATAATCAGGGAAGATACTTTTTAGAATTTCTATATACAAAACTTCTTGTATAAAATATCTATAATTGATGTAATTGCTTTCAAATTGTCTTCCTTGAGTTGTTTTATAGTCTATAATAGTAACAGTCTTTCTTATGTCATCAATAAATACAACATCTGGAGTTCCTTTAACAGTATATTCTTTGTAACTTTCCTTATAATTCTCTTTATAATTATTAGTTTTGTTTTTACTCATAGATTTTACTTCAGATGCAATTTTTATATTAGCTACAAGATGAATTTGTCTTAAAATTCTTGTAGCATTATATTCAAGTTGACGATAAGAATAATCTAAATGTAATAATTTAACTAAATTATTAGCTGTTTCATATAAGTTTTTATGTATAATTACTTTATTTTTATTCCTTAATGCTGTATCTACATAGGCTTTACATTCCTCATTAAATTTTCTTATAAAAGTTTCTGGTTTTAAATTTTCATTATAACCTACAACACTTCTTGCTAATAAACATAATTCATCATCTGATTCACCAGTTGTAAAGTCTGTTTTTTTCATTTCTATATATTTATTAGCTACATCCAGCATTTTGTTTTTTGGGAGTGTACCTTCATATACAAGGTATTTATCCATGTTGTAACTTATTATAGCATCAAACACATTTCCCAATAGCATTGAATCAGTTTCTGGTTTTGCATGCCCTTCTAATGCTAATCTAAGATTTATAGGATGTTTCTCCAATTCTTTTAATAAACTATATGAAGGTACTACTAAATTGTCATACTCTTCTTTTGTTATAATATGTTTATTTAATAATAGATCATTCATTTTTAATTAAGTTTAAGTTAATAACTTCTTTATTTGTATCTGGTATCTTATGCAAATCTATATTCTCGTTAAGTTTTATATTGAAAAAGTTTTCTAATGCTTTTTTTAATCCAATATCTTTTTCTAATACTCTATGTATATAATCTATGTCATACTCAAATTTGAATATATTTTGTATATAGTAATAAATTTCAACTATATTATTTTTCCAAATGTCATACAATTTAGAATATTTACCATTTAAGTAAAAATCTATACATACTTTTAATTCATCTGTAGCTTTAAATAGAAATAAATCGAAAAACTTATTGTAGTTATAGATATTATAAAAATTATCACAACTTTTTAAATAATTTTCTAATTCTAAATACTCTTCATTATTTATAACTCTATACATTAAACCAATGTAGTCATCATTAACTATATACATATTATAGAACAAACTACTTAATTTTAATTTTTTTATATTCAAATTCATATTAGGCAATATGAATATAACACTTTCATTAACATCAACAGTGTTAATTAAATACGTTCTATTTTGATTAGATAGAACACTTTGTTTATGTATATATTTTACTACATATTTTGATTGTATAGAATCTGTTAACCAAACATTTAATATAGAATTTTTTTCTATAGTGAAAGAATTAGTTATTACTTTAACTAATTCATCATCTACATAAATTTCATCTATATAAGGGTTAACAATAGTCAGTCTTAGATCTCTTGCATTTAATGGAGTTATTACTATTTCTCCATTTAAAATGTCTATTATTGTTGCTATTGAACAGTAACTCATACAAACAAGTATATGTAAACACCTGGTTTAGTTTTTGAGTAAGAGTAGTAATTACCATTTATAATTAATGGTATTGGAATAAAATTATCCATATCATCATCTTTTATTAAATCGTAAGCAACAAATAAATCTGCTAATATTTGACAAGCATTAATAAAGTCAAACTTATGTTTAGAATTCCTTACAAAGTGAAACCCATATATGTAAGGAGGTTCTGTTAAATGTTGTAATTTAAAAAATGGTTTTATAGTGTTATAAAATATGTCTTCAGAATTATTTTTTATTTTGACATATTTATTTTTAGAAGAATAGCTTTGTATATTTAAACTTTTTAAATATTTTGATACAGTCCTTGATGGAAATACTCCATTATTAGTAACAATCTTACTGTTCTTTAATGATGGTACATTATACGGTAAAAATATAAGATTGTTTTTATTAGTAATATTAATTGCTTCTGTTATTAGCTCTCTATTAGGCATATAGAGTAGTTTTTATTAGGTCTTCTAATAATCTTTTTGTACTATCTACCGTATTAAATTTTATATAGTCTGATATATCTTTATATTTATAGTCTGGTATTGTAAAATATTTTATGTTATATATACATTTATACAGTTCTGCATTTTTTACTCCTGTTTGATCATTATCGAATAATACTAATATGTTTTTAAATCTTATATTTAAATCTTTCATTACCATTTCTGGTAATAAAACTGTTTCTGAATTAGGAGCTATACTATTATAGCCTAATTGATTTAATACCATTACATCCTTTAAACTTTTTGTAATTATTAATAACTCTCCAATAGTAGGAATATTATCATATCCTTGAATACTATACTTATTAGAATTGCCAAAAAACTTATATCTTTTATTTAATGGGTTATAAAACTTTAATCTTAAATCATTCAATACATATACATACAATAATTTTGGCATTATTCTAAATGTTTCTCTCTCTTTTATTATATCTGCATATTCTACTGGATATACATTATATTTTCTTAATACTTCTTTTGTTATTACTTTATATTCTTCCCAATAGTGTTTATCTTTAATTTTAAATGGACGTAATTTAAATACTATATTAGATTTTGTTTCTTCATATATACTTATTTTATTTTTACTTTGCACATATTTTGGCTCATAATCATTTACTTCATTTAATATATCTACATAATCTAAATTGAAGAAAAATTTTAAAAAAGAAAATACATCCATAGCTTTTAAACTACTTCCAAAATCTTTATAGTATAATCTGTTGTTATATGAAGTTATAACAGCAGAAGGGAGAGATTCCTCTCTCCCAACTGCTTTAAACTTCTTATTTATTGCTTTAAATTGTGGAATATACTTTCTAAACAATGTTTCTTCATCTGTTAAAGAAAGTATATAACTTTCTAAAGCTTTTGTATTAAACATATTACCAGATGTTTTCTAAGCTATCTTCTTCATTAGCATCATCTTCAGAAGCTTCTGATTCATTCATATTAGTTTCATATTGTACACCAGTAAATTCTTTGAATTCAAATGAATTTTGGAATTCTGGTTTATTAACAGATTTTTCCAAAGCTTTAATAAACAATGGAGCACTAGCTACAGATTTACCAAACATGTCTGTCCATACAGATTGATATCCGTTTTTAACTGTTAACAATACTACAATCTTATAGTCTTTAGCTAATTCCACATATTTTTTCAATTCACTAACATTACCTCTTAGAAGACTATCCATATTATCTATAGTAGCTACTCCATCTTTTGGCACTTTAAGCCAAGATTTTAGGAAATTAATCAATTTAGTTTCACCCTTAATAGCAGGCCTAGCTGATTTTAAATCTATCCATTCATAATTAGATAATTCTTCTCTTTTACTTACATAGATAGCATTTCCCCTTTTATCAATAAATTGAATCTTTTCATTACTTGATGTTGCAGTAACATCTTCCAAAAATATAGATAATTTGGTAAGTGTTCCAGTTTTTAAGATTTTCAACCAAATATCTAATCTAAGGAGTTTATTACCATCTGGAGATGCAGATAGATATTCTGGGTCATTAGTGTAATTAATTCCTAATTCTTTTAATTCTTGTTTAGTTGGGTTAATAGTTACAACTTTGCACTCTGCTAAACCTGTGTAAATTTTTGAACTTTCATTTCCAATTGTAATCATAAATTTTAATTTTTAAGTTAATCAATAAAAATTTTATCCCAATGACTTATTAAATTCCCAGTTTCATCCATTTCTACTAATGGAAAACTTTTATTAGCTAAATGTGGTTGTCTTGCTCCACATATAACACTATTATAAGATAGATCGTTAGAAGGTATAAAGCTGATCATAACTTTTTTATCTTCTCTATAGAGAAATCCTATAGCATCACTATCAGCACAAGCTTTTGCTTTTAACTTTCCTGTTAAGTTAATATCTACAGCAGCTATCTCTTTATCATCTTTTTCTAAGAATTTATCTTTTATATGTCCTACATATATAATTCTTTCAAATGTAGATTCTATAGCTGATGTAATAATATCAAAAGCTTTTCTTAGATAAAGATAACCAGCTCCTCTTGGTAAAGTCAATACATTATCTCCTGTATAATTTATTCCAACTGGAGATTCTTTGTAAAGTTTTGTTGCCATTGGAATCAATAGTTCCTCAAGCTTAGTTACTGTGTCTACTGTTACATATTTATAGTTTATTTTTTGTTTTTTTACTTCCTCTAATACTTTTTTAAGGTCGTTTAGAGATTCAATCTCTACCTTTAAAGCTTCAATAAAGTTTGTACCTCCTTCAAAATCTAATATTAGATTATTTTCTAATAAAGATACAGCAGTAGTTTTACCTACTTTTGGAGCAGCATAAATAAATAACCTCCTTGGGCTTTTCATTTTAGGAGGGACTTTTGTTGTTGGTAAAATCATAAGTTTTAGTTTTTTGGTTTAACTTTAATAAATTGGGCTTTGTTTATTTTGTTCACAAAGGTAAGCTTTTTAGGTGAAAGTTTTACTAATAAAGTTTTCATTAGTTCAATTGTGTCATCATCTATATGTAAATTATTGTAAGCTATGTATTGTTTAAAAATAGGTTCATTTATTAATATTTTATCATCAATATCTATGTAAATAACATTGGTGCCTTTATCTGGTATATAATTAAATATACCTATTACATCATAAAGTGTAGCATTTACTATTATATTTTTACTTGTGTTATTATTTACATATTTTTTAATTGCATAAAACATAGATATTAATGGTCTATTACTAATAATCTCTTTATTAAGACTATTTATAGCTATTTCTACAGATGACTGTGTTTTTAGTTCTTTTACTTCATTGTTGTATCTGTCATTGTAATAGTTTAATATATACTTTATACCAAATACTAAATTATTTAAATTAGTATTCATATCTATATTTTTATTTTTAACATTATATAAATATGCATTAATAATTGAGTAAATTGGTATTATCGGACTGAAAATATTACAAACTATTACATCGTTTATAGCTATTACAATATCATTTTTATCTTTAAAGTTTACTCTTAATACTTGATTAATTAAATTTGATGGTATACTTTTATATGATATATCTTCTTGAAGATTAATTCTTACCAAAAGTTTTTTTATGTAATCATCTTTTTTTATTTTTAAGTGTAATACTGTAATTAATAAAGACATAAGAAAATATACCTTATTGTGTGAAAATATAAAATGTTTATCAAGTGATAAATGTAAATTATTCATAAATTCTGAATGCAGTTCTTTATACTTATTTAAGTTTTCTAATTTGTAATTTACTATTTGGTAGGTTTCCATGTAACATCAATTTTAAATAAATCTCCATATTCTTTTACACAAAAAGGAATTTTATTAATATCAATACCTAAATTTTTATTGGTTAGGTAATTAGTTAAAGCTTGTGTAATTCTAGCTCCTAATAATTGTCCAAAATGACTTGTTTGTTTTACTGTACAAGCTATTTTTGCATCTTTTGAATCATCATATAGTGTTTCTTCATAGAAATCTTCCTGTTCTGGCATTACACAGTACATTTCATAATAAGTAGCTTGTAATCTTCCATCTATAAATATTTCTCTATCTTTTACTTCCCTCCACTTTTTAAATAATATTCTTCTAGCTTTAATATTATCAAAAGCAGCTATAACTATTGGTGGTACTGTAAGTAGAAATTTAATATCAGTAGTGATAGGAATTATTTGTGATAAGGTAAAATCTTTTAATATTGAACTTAGTTCTTCAGTTTTAGTTTTACCTACACTATTTAATGTATAAAATTGTGATCCTATGTTATGTGGTTCTACTGTATCAAAATCTACCAAAAATAAATTACAGTTAATACTTCTTGAAATATTAAATGCTGTATTACTACCTATACCACCACATCCACCTATTAGGATATTTTCCATTTTATTACTGTTATAATAAGCTAAACCTCTGAAATTTTTGTTTATATCTTCTAATTTTAATTCCATAGTTTATTATTTTTATAATATGGAGCACAAAACCCATCCATCGTTTTAGCGTACATCTATAAAAATATATTTTGTGGTTTAATTATTTTATTGTATATTTGCAGTATAAAAGATGTAAAAAACATAGAGCGTGTTCGTAAGTGGCAAGAAGAACAAAAATCAAAAGGGCTTTGTATTGAGTGTTCTAATCCTGCAACTGGATTAAGATGTAATTCTTGTAATAGAAGACGTGCAGAAAACAGAAAGAAAAAATACAACGAATGGAAAGAAAAAAGTTTGTGTTGTCAATGTGGAAAAGAAACACTAAACAACAAAAACTACTGCGAGAAACATTATCTAATGAAAATATCTCATACACGATTAGGTTCTTCTAAATATTGGAAAGAGTTAAAATCATTAATTGAAAAACAAAATTATAAATGTGCTTTAACAGGTGATAATATTTCTTTCAATGATGATATAGAACTTGACCATATTTTGCCTAAATATAGAAAAGGTAAAGATGAGTTGTCTAATGTGCAATGGGTAACAAGTAGAGCAAATTGGTTTAAAAGAGCGTGTACACAAGAAGAATTATTAGAAATTTGTACTAAAATAGTGAACACATTAAAACAAAGTTACGTGGATGGGATGTAAGCGACACTCCTTTACGCTTACATTTTGAAATGTTAAATAATATTTTGACAATTCAATAAATTTGTATAAATTTGCATTAATGTTTCGAGCGTTTAAATATCGTCTGTATCCAACAGAGCCACAAAAAGAACTTATTGCCAAACATATTGGTAGTAGTCGTTTTGTGTATAATTTAGCCTTAGAAACAAAAACAACTGCATATTTAGGTTCTAAACATAACTATTCTGCTTTTGATTTAATTAAACAATTACCAGAACTTAAAAAAGAACTTCCTTGGCTCAAAGAAGTAAACTCACAAAGTTTACAGCAAGCTATACATAATATGGACATTGCCTTTAAGAAGTTTTTTAAGGGTGCTGGTTTTCCTAAGTTCAAATCAAAACATAAAGGTAAGCAATCTTTTTCAATTCCACAGAATGTAAAAGTTGAGAATAACTTATTAATAATACCTAAGTTCAAAGAGGGTATTAAGATGTCTTTACATCGACCTATTAAGGGTACAATTAAGAGTGCAACCATAAGTGTTACACCTACTGGTAAATACTTTGTTTCTATACTTTGTGACACTAAAGAAGAAATACCAACTAAAGCACCAATAACCGAAAGTACGACTATTGGCATCGACTTAGGAATTAAAGACTTCGCAGTTACATCAGAAGGTGAGGTTTTTGAAAATCCTAAATTCCTTCGTAAAGCACAAAGTAAATTAAAATATATACAACGTAAATATTCAAAACACAAAGGTAAGCGTACTAAACAAAAGTTAGCATTACTACACGAAAAAGTGACTAACCAACGTAAGGATTTTTTACACAAAGTTTCAACTAAACTAATTCGTGAGAACCAAACGATAGCACTTGAAACTTTAGCAGTTAAAAATATGGTTAAAAACCACAACTTAGCACAATCTATTAGTGATGTAAGTTGGTCAACTTTTGTCTCTATGTTAGAATATAAAGCCGAATGGTATGGTAAAAACATCCTACGTATAGGACAATTTGCACCATCTTCCAAGACTTGCTCTTGTGGAGTAATCAACAAGGGCTTAAAACTATCCGACAGAAAGTGGACTTGTAAGTCTTGTGGAACTACACACGATAGAGAAATTTTAGCTGCTTGTAACATAAAATCATTTGCTCTTAATTTGTCTGGGGAACACAGACTAAAAAATCAGGACGAACTGCCAACATTAGTTGGAGTGATGACTCCTGAAGCCCAACCCATCGCCTCTGGCGTGGGTGGGTAGTTCACAAATCATTATCAAAATCATAATTGTGATATGGATAATCATAACTGTTATTATCAAAATATGGATCTATAGTTTTAAAATACTCTGAAAATGTTGAATCATTTGCAGGATTTACCTTATCTTCTTCTTTTTGTGTTCTATCATAAAAGTCTTTATAATTATATTTATATGCTTTTTCTTTTTTATTGCTTTTAGTTTTGATTTCATTTATAGCATTGATAAACCAATCTTCTACGGGTGTAGTTTCCATTTTTACTTCTAAATCAATAATATGTGCATCCTTTTTTAATTCATTTTTGTATTGTTTATGTATTTTACCGTTTAAATCCTTTATAAACTCTTTAATTTTTATTCTTTTTATAGTATTGAAAGCTATTTTAGCTTTTATATCCATTTTATTATTTACTACAATACTTAAGTATTGACTATATAAACCAACATTTGTTTTTATATCATTTACATCAGTTTCTGAAAAGAAACTATCCATATTATTATGACTATGAATAGTACCTATAAGGCATTCCATACCAAAAATTTTATACACTTTTGGTAATACAGTATCATCTCTATTTACTGTAACTGATGTTCCTTTACTTGTTGGATATATGTCAATTACGTCTATTGTAATGTTATTAAATGGATTTATACTTTTTTCATTTGTTATTTTATAAATCACAATCCCACACCATTCTACATTATGAAACTCGGTGTTTAACATGTAAATTTTATTTACTACTTTTTTGTTTAGTTTAATTACTGGCTTTTTCATAGTTTTAAATTTTAATGTTTAATAATTTTTCTTGTAAAATAGCTTTTAATAATTGTTCTTTTGGATTAAATTTAATAAATTCTTTGTTAGAAATATTTTGCTTTTTTAAACTTATAAAATATCTATTTTTGTAAGCATAAGAATGTAATGATTCTAATAAAAATAAGCTTACGTTTTCAGCATTAGATTTATTACATATGTAATCATTGTAACTTAGAAAGTCACTTAAAGAAGTAATATAGCTTTCATCCATTATAGAGTTTAATACATCTATAGCTTTTGACCAATTTACTGGTTTAGCCCAAAACTTACTTTTATAACTGTCAAAATCAACCTCTATCTCATTATCTATACTTTTTATTGAATTATTTATTATATACCTCCATATTAAATTATATATAAATGTGTTCATACTGGTAATTACTGGAGTAATAATTTCATTAAGTACTTCATTTTTTACCGTATTTATAAAATCTTGACCCATTTTATTGGATTCCTCTTCTATAATAGCATTTGCTGTATTAATTAATTGTTCTAAATCTATATACTTATCATTATGTGCATCATATACATTATTTATTAAAACTGTTTCATTAAAATAAGTTAAATTATCTGGGTTATCATCTTTATTTGGAATCCATTTTAAATTTAACGGTATTAATTTATGCTTATATAAAATATATATTAAAAAATAGTATAATAAATTTAAATTAGATTTTAATTCATTTACATTTTTATTAATATCTATATAAGTTGATATAGATATTAGTTCATTTGTATAATTTGCTATAGATTTTAAAATAAGGTTATACTTGTCATTTAAAATATTAAGCAAATTTTCATCAATTTCAGATATGTTATTTAAAAGATAATCTATTATAAGTGTTTCATTATTTGAATAGATATCTTGTATAGAACTGAAATTACCATCATTTAAGATCTGATTTAAATTCTCTTCAATTTTCTTTTTGATTGAATTTTTATATTCATTTATCTGATTTTCTGTTTTTATATATTGTCCTCCTGAATAACTTTCTACATGTAAAAAGTTTAGTATAGTATGCATCCTTCGTTTTAATTCATCTATGTTATTTATGAAGATATTTAAATTTTTTATATAGTTATACTTATTTAAACAAAATCCACTTAGATTATTAAATACTTTATAAACACAATTAGACATGTGAGGGTGTATATAGGTATGTGACTCTAAACCAGTAAATAATTCAATACCTTTATTATTTTTAAAGAATACAATTTCTACTGAACTAAATTTATTTGTTTCTCTCGCTTTAATGTCATAATATAAATTGCTAAATATATCTGTGTATACTAATATATATATATCCTTTATTCTAATAAAATTACCTTCTTTTATAGAATTTAAATCTTTAAAATCATTGAATTTATTTAAATCTATACTATTTGAATCTACATCTACTATAGTTAAAGTATCTATTTTATAAATTAAAACTTTTTCATCTTCAGATGCAAAAACTAAAGCTTCTTTTCCTAATTTAGAATCTAAAACTTTTTTTAATTCTTGTATTACTAATTTATCGCTTTTAATTAATGAATTAAATATTAAATTCTTGTGTCTTATATAATGTGAAATATCATCCAATAAACTTAACCATAAGTTACCCCCTAATATAGGGATAGGAAATAAAGTATTATACCTTGATTCTAATTCTTTAAATTCTTCATCATATAATGTAATATCTTCATCACTATTTTGTTTAATTAAATATTCTTCTAAATTTATTATTATATTAAAGTCATAATCTACTACATTTTTAATGCATAAATACATAATCTTTTTAAACGCATTTAATGTTGTTATTAATTTTAGAAATTGTATAGATTTAGTATCTCTATTTATATTGGATATAGTTTTATCAAATTCATCCATAAATAAATCACTAATAATATTTTTTAATGTAGTAGTAAATTCATTATTATTAATGAAATTATTTATGTATTCATCTGAATCTGCATCTTTAAATAAACTTTTATCAACTAATCCTCTTATTATATCGTCAGTTTTAAAAAATATAGTTTTTACATAAAGATCCTCTTTGTTTTCTTTTAATATTTTAATGTTCATAGCTAATTATTTTTTAAAATAAACAAAAAAGGAGGGATTAATTACATCCCTCCTTTACTATTTAACCTATATTTAATCTATATTTAATTTATGGTCTGGATTATATTCATAATCATCACGATCATAAATAAGAATCATCATCATCATCAATATCATCTTCAAGATCATCAACATCCTCATTATAATCAGCTTTGCTGTAACTAGGTTCATTAGGTTGATTACTATCACAATCTGAATATGTGTTTACTGTAGTAGTGACGTTATTTTTTAATTCATCCATTATTTTATTCACTTTATCTTCTAAGTCTTTTACAGTCACAGTCATTACATAATCATTTGTGTTTTCTTTTATTTGTGATGATTCATACATTGTTGATTTTAGTTTGGCATAAGCATCATCTAAAGTGTCTTCTTCTATACTGTATTTGATTTGTACACCATTCTTATTTTCTACACATTTTAGTTTAAAACTCTTCGCTCCTAAACTTGTCTTCAAAGGTACTACCAATAAAATACAATCTTTGTTTGGCAATCTACTGTTATTAGTTACAAACATCGTCTCTGTTTCGTAATCTATAAATCCTGCATTGTTTAAATTTAAATTGAACTGACTTTCTAACTCTTTCTTTAATTCTTCAACAGTCATAGCTGTTGTGTTAACTGTAAGCACTTGTCTTACTTCTTGAGTTTTAACTTTAATAGTTCTCATAGTTTTTGTTTTTAAAAGTTTTGTTTGGGTTTTGCTAAATTGTGAATATTATTATACATTTCTGGAGTTAACTTACTTGCACTTGGAAGCTCTCTAAAATAATTAACAGCTCCATGAAAATACAAACTTGTTTCACATGAATTACCATTTCTATCAAAATCAATATAAAAATTCCTATAGTGATCCTTTAACTTTGTTATATCATAATTTAAATAAGACCTTTCTCCAACTCTATATGGAGAATAAATTCCCATAAATACATCACAATCTTTTGATGTGGATTTATTATCAGCTAATCCATCTGCTGAAGGTCTAGTTCTTCCCATTCTTATTGAATCATTACCTTCTTTTTGTAAGGCTTGTTGTTGGATTATTACTGGAATAGCATTCCATCTGTTTCTTGCATGTACCATGTATTCACTACTGAATTTGCCTATGTCTTCATATAACGTACTCCCCCTTTCTGGTGTTATTAAATTAATATTATCTACTTTGATGATCACAAATAAATTTGGATCATTAGGTATATATCTATCTATTACTTTTATTTCTTTAGTTTTATTGTCTTCTGTTATTGTAATAGTCTTATATTCATATCTACCATTGGATTCAAAAAAGTTTTTTATTCTTTTGTAAATACCAAAAACATTTCTTATGTCATCAATATACTCTACTATGTTTTCAAATTTTTCAAACCAATCTCTTTCTTTTTCTATAAATCTTAATACTTTATCAGGTAAAATGTAATCTTTGTAAATACTTTCTAATTGTCTTACATTTAAAATGTTTCCCGTTTTTAAATAATACCTATGTACCATCAATTGTTTATATTTGGCTTCTTTATTCATTTCTAAATTGAAGTCAAATATTTTTAACTTTATGTTGGTTTCATTATCTAGTACAAAATTTATAGGATTAAACACAAATACAAAATCTGTTATTTGTGTTTTACCTACTTTTTGTGTACTACTTATTAAGTAATATTTGCCCTGTTGAATACCTGGCCATTCTTTACTTAATCTACTGAATGGACATGGTATTACTAAATCTTTGCCTTCCTCTTTTAGTTTTTTGTTTGTAACTAAATTTCTATAAACACTGTCAAAGATTAAACTATGTTTCTCATCCATAAATCATCAGGTTCATCCCCGTTTTCTAATAAATTTTCACATTCTGAAGCTAAAACAGACGTATTATCTTTTAATATGAAATTTTCTATGGTTTTTATCATATTCCAATTTTCAGCTCTTTTCCTATCTATATAATTTTTTGTGGCCTTTATTATTATATCTTTATCGTACTTTGGATATTTCTTTATAAATTTAACTAACTTATATTTTATATCTTTTAAATTTCCTTTAACATAATAACCTCCAGATTTTATTCCACTTGGAAATAAATCTCTTAACTCTTTAGCTAATTCTTCAATCTTTGTAGCTTCTAATTGATCTTGAAATATTTTTAAACCTTCTGCTCTTACTAAGATCGAGCTTAATAATGGATTTAAATCATCATCATATAAGTCTCCTATAATCTTCACTAAATTTAAACTTTCTAAATCCATTACTAAATTTATGTATTTTGCCCTATTATAATGGTAAGTTAAATAATTGTCAAACAATTTTAAATTTAGTTTATTATTATCTACTAATATAGATAACAATACTAAGTGCTCTAAATCTAAATTATACTTTAATTTTTTTTCTAAAGGAATTGTTATTTCCATAGTAGTTTATTTTAGTTAATGTTTCCAGTATTTTCCAGTAACTGTTTCTACTTTTGGCTCTACATTTTTTAATACCATCTTAGCAGAAACTATCATATTTCTTTGTACTATCTCTATACATTCATCTAAATATTCGTCTTTTGCTTCTACTAATGTAGCATCATGAATAGATAATAATAGTTTCATTGGTAAATCTTTCTTATCTATCTCTTCTTGTATCATTATTAATGCTGTCTTTGTTATATCAGCATTAGCTCCTTGAATTGGATGATTCTTAGATGCTCTCTCAATCTCTGATAACTTTGAAACATCTTCTATCTGATTATAAAAATTATCAAAAAACCTTCTCCTATTATATGGTGGAGGTGTTTTTGAATATCCATGTATCTTACCAAATTCACCAGATTTTTCTATGAATTCTTTTACTTTTGGTACTTTACTGAAAAACTTATTTATAATCTCTTCAGCTTCTTCTACACTTATATCTAATATCTCAGATAGTTTGTACTTTGACATTCCATAAGCTAACCCAAAATTTAATGTTTTTTGAATATGTCTATAATTAAATTCTGGTTTGTTTGGATATGGATCCTTTACATTTTCTATTGGTATACCAAAGGTTTCACTACATAAAATGGAATGTAAATCTAAATCTTTTTTATAAATATCTAACCATAGTGGATCTTTTGATAAATCAGCTAATATCCTTAATTCCATTGAAGAATAGTCCGTGTCTATTAATGTATACCCTTCCTCAGCTATAAAACTGTTTTTTATTTTAGTAGCTAATTCACCATGTGTAGGTATATTTAATAAAGATGGATCACTACTACTCATCCTACCTGTTGATAATATTTGCCAAAAATTTGTATGTACTCTATTTGTTATAGGATTAATGTAACTTATGAAATTTAAACCGTATGTTGTCGCTATTTTCTTTTGTTTATTGTACTCTAATAATAATGGAATTATTTCATGTTCGTTTTTTATCTTTACTAATGTACTATTGCTTACATTTGATACTTTTAATCCTAATTTATTTAATATGTCTAATTTTATTGGATTCGATGACCAGTTGACTATTGTATTTCTATTATTATCAAATAAATCTAATTGAACTGCTTTATAAATATCTAATTCTTTTAATTTTTGCTTTAATAATACTTCATCTAACTTATCTTCTAATTCTTTTACTTTTTTTGAAGTTTCATCATAAATAGATAACCATTTGTTTGTGTCTAGTTTTATACCATTTAATTCCATTTTAGCTAAAACTCCTGATAACTTACATTCTAATTTGCTTAATTCATGCATGTTGTACTTTCTTATGATTTTTAATTGAGCTTTAGCTATGTCTTCTAAATGTTTTATGTCATTAGCAGCATATTCTATTACACTTTTGTCTATTCCTTTGTGAATTTTACCCCTTATTGTCTTGTCTAAATCTATATCTAAATATTTTTTTGCTACCTCCTTTAAACTTAATTTATACTTATTCTCATCACCAGCTATTAATAAAGATTCTAATATGAAAGTGTCTATTATGTTGTTATATCTTATATCAAATTTTTCATTATACAAAAACTTTAAATCAAATTTTGAATTATGAAAAATTAAAACTTTTTCTTTTAATATATCTTTTATAATGTTTATCTCTGAAAAATCTAAATTCTTATAGTTTATTACAAATTGATAATCTTTATTACCTATCTGTAATAAAATTATCTTATTCTTAAAATCGAAAAATCCTTCTGTCTCAGTATCTATTGATACAAATGACATCTTGCTTATTTTTTCATGTATCTCATCTAATGTGGTCTCTTTAAAGTGTTTTAAATTTACTTTGTAGGTTTTTATCATATCTCTACTATTTTATATACCATTGGCTCTCCTAATTTTATTACTAATATTCTTTTGTCATCTATAGTCTCACCAAATCTATATAAATCTCCATCTATCTCAAATAATCTATATCTTAATATTGATATGTTTAATATGTCTTGTTCTAAATATTTTAATTCTTCTTCTAAATCATTTAAAGCATCTCTATACCCTTTTTTATACATATCATTTAATCGCTCTAAAGCTCTTTTTCTTTTTAATGTATCTATCTTTAACCTTAAAAAGTCCATAATGCTCAATTTTAAAAAGGTAGAGAGCTTTTACCCTCTCTACCTTTGGTCTTAAAACTTACTACAGAACTGTGGGTGCTATACCCACTAATTCATCAATCTTTTCTTTATAATTTTCATTGTTGATGTATATCTCTTTATATGGAATGCCTGCTATCATCTTTTCAAACCATACCTCAGCTTGTGTGTTTTTAGGTACTATTACATAAATTGTGGCTTCTTCATTTACTAACAATCTATGTAATCTTCCTTTCTTTTGCACAAAGTTTACGTTACTGCTGGAATATGATTCTATAATGGCATTGTTAGCTCCTACTAAGTTTAAGCCTAAAGTCATGCTTAAACATGAAGCTATTTCTCTTATTTCGCCATTATTGAATTTTTCTATCAACTCATTGTTTATCTCTTTTGATTTTTTAATATTATCTCCTACTTTTGAATGTACTCTGTATGGAGATAGTTCGTTAGCTTTTGACGTTAACTCGCTGAATAATAAAACTCTATTGTTTTGGGATTCTAATAACTTTCTCTTTAGGTAATTGGCTATAACTTTTGAACTTGTTAACATCCACAACATTTCCTTTCTTTTCTTTATTGCCCAAATGTATTTTCCTAATAATATTTTGGTGTTTGTGTCTATTGTTGGATTTTTTAGCAAATTTATAGCTTTTATCCCTAAAGAGCTTATATTTACCCCTTTTATAGCTCTTAATCTGTATTGAAGAGATTTACTTATGGTTTGATCGTTTAAAGCATTGTTTATTACTGCTAATAGAGTATCTAAATCTAATGCCTTTAAATTCTTTATGTAGTTTATCTCTTCATCAGGTAATTTTAGTATACCATTACTAAACGTTTCTATAGTCTTATCTATTCTACTATAGACTTCGTTTTTGTAATTGTTTTTGATCTCCTTCTTTATCTCTTCAATATAATTTTCTAAATATTGATATTGTTTTTTTTCTGTAGTGTTTATGTTTTTTATCTTAAAAGGTGTATCTGTTAAATCGTACTTTAAAACAATTACATTTGTTTTATTTATAACTTTCTTCTCTATGTTTTTTGTCTCTTCCCTGAAAATTATAGGTACTTCTTTATACAACACTTCTTTTTTAAATTCATTCTCTTCATCTGGAGTTCCAGTTAATCCTATCTTCTTACAATTGTTGGATAGAATTAAACTGTATTTCTCCCCTATTTTGTGTATTTCATCTAATATTAGCAAGTCTTTCTTTATTTCTAATTTGTACTTGCTTTGAATTGTGTCTATTTCTATTCTTTCTTTTAATTCTGGATAAAATTTCTCAATCTCTTTTTCCCAGTTTTTTACTAATAACTTTCTTGGTACTACAACTAAAACATCTTTGATGTCAAATTGTTTTATCAAGTCTAATACAATCTTGCTTTTTCCAGAACCTGTGGGTAATACTACTGTACCTATTAGGTTATTTTGTATTAATGCTTCTTTTGCTCTTTCTTGTAAATTAATTTTTGCTTCCATTGTTTCCCTTTTTTAAGTTTGTTTAAAACCTAAATTTAATATAAGGGGACTATAGTAGTCCCCTTTTATGTAGTTTTATCATGTCAAGCCTTTCTTGCTTGGACATTTTGCGTGTGGTGATTATTTTCTTTACGGGATATTCTTTAATAGATTCCCATTTATCTGTCTTTATGATGCTCTTTTTTACCCCTGTCTCAGGAATTAAATCTAAAGCATCTTTTAATTTTTTTAATTTATTATTGATAACTTTGGTAGAACCATCTACCATTTCTATGATAATTTGCATAATGTTTGGGTTTTTGGTTGTTTTTTGTGTTTTGCTTTAAATATGAAATACCTTCATTCCGTAAGTTTTACCTTGCGGGAATTATTCCATAAGTGGCTGTTCACTTAAAAATGAAGGTATTTCTTTGATTAATTACTTTTTAACCCTTGTGGTAGGAGCTTTCTTTTGTACCACAGGTTGAGGAGCTTCCAGCAAATCTCCAAATGCTTCAGGAGTGATGAGATTTGCTTCTACATAAGGCAAATGACTTACCTGTATGTATACATTCTCATTTTCGTCCAGCCTGGCTGTACACATCTTAAATTCTCCAGGTTCTACTCCGTATTGTATGTTGGAGTCATAAATTATCCCAAAAGTTTTTTGGAGGTTTCCGTTTACATCCTCAAACTCAAGGGTACAAACATAATACAACTTCCCATTTGTGTTTTCTCTGGGATTTGGATTGATTGAAAGCACTTTGGCTTCAAAGACTACTTCTTTACGGATTACTCCGTTGTAGTTTACAGTTCTAGTATACATGGTTTTTTGTGTTTTTGTGTTTGCAAGTGATTAAGGTATGCTCGCTTCCACCTTATTTTTTATTTTTTAGAGATAAGTAATAATCTTATTCCAGTATTACAATCTCCATCCAACCATTTTCATTAAAAGTTGTTTCACCAAATATTGTAGGTAAGTGGAGTATATTCCACCAATCATAGTCAGTATTTTTTCCACTACCTATTCTAATTACACAGGTATGTATAGATTTTTTGTTTTTAAATATTTTTAACACTTCTATATTATCTTCTGTTGTTAAGAATTTATAAGAGCAGTTAAATTCATGGTAATTACTTAATATGGTTATTATTTTTATTTTTTAAATTTTAATTTTAAAAAATGTGTGTGTGTTTGTAAAAATAGAGTAGTAGAAAAGAAGAAGCTGCACTCATTTTAGTACAGCTCCTCTTCTATACAGTGTCCCTAGAATTCATCTAGAGATACTTTTTTCTTCCATTCTTTGGGAACAACTGCATAGTCATTCCCTTGGCCCCCTCCATTGGAAGAGGCTTGTCTGTAGTATAGTCCATCGGTAGGGAGTACTCCACCTCTGGACTTCTCAAATGCTCCCCCCCACGAATCCTTTATCAGGAGGTGAGGAGCATCCCCTGATAAAATTTCAAATACTTTACTTCCTTTCTTAGAGGTAAAGAATCTCCCTCTAAGAATTTCAACCTTCTTTAATGGCAGGTTAAAGGTTACCCCTTCAACACTCTCCCAATCCATATATGGGATAGGAGAAATGACTAATAGGTTGGGCTCATATTTTCCCCAGGATTTTCTGAGGAATTTTCCGTCTTCTAACTCAATCCATTCATGGATATCCTCATATGAGGATATTGCCCCATAAAAAGGATTATCCCATAGCAAGCTACCTTCATTGTGTACTTTTAGTACACGGAGGTTTTTTACCGTCCATTTTCCGTCAACAAAAATTCTCATCCATTTTGTGAGAATCTTGTCTTCATTTTCCAGTATTATCTTAGATAGATCTAATCTAATCTGAGTTTTTGTGTTTAGATCTAGGCCGTATTTATTATCATAGACCTCTAAGAATTTTCTACTTAGAAGTCCTCCATCTTCCTCTACTACAGCCTCAGTAGAGAAAGGTTCTACTATATACACTCCCTTTTTCAATGGAGTGTATAATTCTAAGGTTAAAGCGTCTACAATACGCTTAACCTTTAAAATAGTGTTAGTGTTATTCATATTTATTAAGTTTTTTAAAGGTTTTTATTAAGTTTTTTATTATGAGGTTCTTGGGCGCACCCTCATGGATTTCCCCCCTGCCCTTATGGGGGTATGCATTTAGAAGGCCTTAATTAAGAAGCCTTCTTTTTTAAATTTTTCTAATATCCTAATGAAATCCTGGCTTACGCCTATGTATTCAGTGAAGAGATCTGGGTAAGTCCAGAGCTCATACATATTCTCCCCTTTCGGGGAGATAACATATGTAGGGTACCCGTCCTCCTGGTACCTGTAAATGTGGAATATCATGCGTTCTTCAAGACATTCAATGATTCTTTTTTCTGTCATTTATTTTGTTTTTAAAGATTTTACATTGATATTTTATATTATTAAAAAATAGAGGTTATGTTACATCCCTACACGAGAACTCCTCTAAACTGTGTAGGGTTTATATTATAACTTCTTCTATAAATCTTTTTAATATTTTTTCCCCAAACAACTCCTTTATTTCGGGTGTTGGGTGTACCAATGTCAATTTTATATCCATTGGTACTTTCTTTACTTTTTTGAAGTATTTTTTAATTTCCTTCTTTTTCTCCAGTTTTTTTGTAACTGGATTGTAGTATGTATCTGCAAACCTCTTGAACGGTTGTGTTCCGTCAAAATAAAAACCCTGCTACCTCCCTGTGTAGCTTCACCCCATAACGTACCAGCTCTTTGACGGTGCGGGTCACACTTGGCTGGATTATAACGTGCCTAGAAAGCAAGTCTTTCCCTCAATTTCAGTGGTGAGTAATCTAGAATCCTCACGGTTATGGCTATATATTTCTATATAGCACCACTGGACACCTTTTCTTTTAGGTTGTGTGTCTTGCAACCATCCCTTCTTTTTTTACGCTACGCCGAAGGTCAGCAGTAGCAACCTTTTTGTTTATACTCCGCAGGTTAGGAGTTATATTTTTAAGACCACCCTCGTGTAATCCCTACAAGAGGGGGTCAGCTATGAATAACATGAATAACTTAAGCACACTATTTATATACCGCCGTGTGCCAGGCGGTTATATTTTTAATACTTCTTTTTTTTTAA